>JANNEV010000348.1:0-26563 GCA_031379145.1 Gemmatimonadaceae bacterium | reverse complement strand
AGCTGCCAGCGCGTGTCGCGCCACTGATAGCCCATCGTTCGCACGCCTGGCCAGTCAACGAATCGTGCCGGACGCACGAAGCTATTGCGCATCCGCAGTGGCAGGAAAAAGCGCTCCTGCAGAAAGCTGTCGAAGCGCTGGCCGCTCACCCTCTCGATCAGAAGCGCGCCGACGTCGTAGCCAAGGTTGGAGTATTCAAAGCGACTTCCGGGTGGAAACGAGGGCGGTAGGGCGCGTCGCGTGACTGCCGCGAGCATGGCTTCGGTGGTATGCAGCTCGTCTTTGGCGAACTCCGCGTCAAAGGTCGCGTAGTCGTCCGGCAGACCATTGCTGTGACTCAGTAGCTGACGGACGGTGATCGATGCGTGCGGATACTCTGCCACATAGCGACGCACAGGCGCATCGAGGTCAACACGCTTCTCGAGCGCCAGCCACCAGATGCCCGACGCCGTGAAGGTCTTGGCAAGTGAGGCGCCGTCGCTCGGGGTGTCGATTGTAAAGGGGACGGCTTTCTCGTGATTGGCCATGCCGATGCCCCGTGCATAGCGAACCCTCCCATCCCTCGACAGGACCACCGCACCGCTGAAGGCGTTGGCGGCAACGAGTGGTTCCAGCACGGCGTCCACGCGCTCCGCCAGCGCGGTGTCGACGACCGACGCCATCAGTCCGCCAGCCAGCGACGCCGTATCAGCGCTCGCTCTTGCGGCGGCGCGCTCGAGGTCACTGGTACAGGCCGCAAGCGCAACCAGCATGGTCAACGCCTGCGCGAGCGCTTTCGGGAGGGAATTCACGGTGTGCCTGGAGTCGGCGTAGAAAATCCCGTCCCGTCTCATTGTCGAGAACCTATCGCTGCCGATCCCGTCGTCAACACCGGTCGGACTACCACGGTCCCAGAGTACCGAGTGTCTTAACGTTGTTCGTCCAGCAGTCACCTCAGGGCGCCGAGGCGCTCGGATCGCGGGATACGCTGAATATTGGACCCGCGCGCATGTTGACATTTCCGTGAGCGGACGGGAAGCTAGTGAGTCGTCGGCCCCCTCCTGCCCGGCCCGTGCGACACCCGCCCGATACTCTCACGGAGGATGTGATGCGTCTGTGCCAATTCCCGGTCTGTCGACCGGTCGGTGTGCCATTGCTGGCCATCGCAGTATTTCTCGCGCTGGCTCCCAAACAGAGTGCGGCGCAGGGCGCGCCCGGAACCGTGCGCGGCACGGTGACCAACGCCGTGTCGGGTGGCCCGCTGGCCAACACGCAGATTTCGATTCCGGGCACCACACTCGGCGGAATCACCAATGCGAGCGGCGCGTTCTCCATCACGTCCGTTCCGGCCGGCGCACAGATCGTGCGTGCACGATTGATCGGCTACAAAGCCCTCGAGCAGCCCGTCGTCGTACCGGCGGGAGGCACGGTCAGCGTGACATTCGCCCTCACGGTCAGCGCGATTGCGCTCGACGAGGTGGTCGTCACCGGCACCGGCGGATCGGCCCGCAAACGCGAGGTCGGAAACTCCATCGCGCAGGTAAAGGTCAGCGACGTGCCCGAAGTGCCCACGAACCTGTCCCAGATGCTGTCCGGCCGCATGGCCGGCGTCACGGTAGGCGGTGGTGTTGGCAATGCGGGCAGCGGTTCGGCCATTCGACTGCGCGGCACGACCAGCGTGTCACTCACGAACCAGCCGCTGATCTTCATCGACGGTGTCCGTACGCGCAGCGACGAGTATCCGCGCAACGGCATCTTCACCGGCACGACCCAGCGCGGCGCGAACTCCAATTCGAGCCCGCTCAACGACATCAATCCGGACGACATCGATCGCATTGAGATCGTGAAGGGCGCCGCCGCGGCCACGCTCTACGGAACGGACGCTGCCGCCGGCGTCATCCAGATCTTTACGAAGCGCGGCTCGTCCGGTGCCGCACGTTGGCAAGCGCGTTTCAACACAGGCGTGAGCAGCCTGCAGCAGTTCGGCACCGACTCCGTGCCGCGGCTCTTCATCGACCCGTTCCTGCGCAACTCCGGAGGCGGCAGCATCCCGGGCCTCGACAACTACGCCGGACGCTTCGGCACCGCCATTCAAGTCTCCGGCGGCACGGGTGACAATCTGAAATACTTGCTCTCAACAAGCGCCGACAACACCGATGGCGTTTTGCCGAATGACAAGGATCGCAAGTATCAGGTCCGCGCCAACCTCGATTTCTCGCCCATGAAGAAACTCGCGGTGAATTGGAGCAGCGCCTATACCAACAACATCATCAACCAGACACCGGCCGGCAATAATGCGCAGGGGCTGACACTCAACGCGTTCCGTCGTGATCGCAACTACTTCGGCAGCGAGAACCCGGACACGATTCGCCTGGTGCTCCAGCAGAAGCTCAACACGAACATCGACCGCCTGATCATGGGCATGACGGGCACATACACGCCCTTCGCGCGACTCTCCAGCCGACTCACGTTGGGATTTGACCGGGCCGCGCTCGAGAACCGAAACGTTCGCCCGTTCGGATTCCCGGCCGCCCCGCTCGGCGTCATCCAGAATCAGCGCTGGAGCAACACCACGCTCAGCGTCGACTGGGCCAACAACTACGAAATGGGACTCGGCAAGGACATCCGAGTCACCGCGTCCGCTGGTACGCAGTACGTCGTGTCCAACGTTGGCGATGTCGTGGCCCTGTCCGAAAACTTCGCTACGCCATCCGATCCCACCGTCGCCAGCGGTGCCATCAAGAACTCCGATGAAAACCGGCAACGCATCATCACCGGTGGCGCCTTCGGTACGGCCCTCTTCGGTATCAAGGACCGGTACTTCCTGACCGTCGGCGGTCGCTTCGACGGCAACAGCGCCTTCGGCTCGGACTTCGGATTCCAGTTCTATCCCAAGGTCAACGCGTCGTGGGTCGTGTCGGATGAGGCGTTCTGGAAGCCATCACTGGGCACACTCAAGTTGCGCGGTGCCTTTGGCTCCGCCGGTCGCGCCCCCACCGCGTTCGCCTCGGTGCGGACGTACAATCAGATTGGCTGGGGAACGTCCACTGCAGTTCGACCGCAAAATACTGGCGATTCGACCCTCGGACCTGAGCGCACCACCGAACTCGAGTTGGGCTTCGATCAGGCGCTGTTCAATGGCAAGACCACCGTCGATTTCACCTACTTCACCGCCAAGACCACCGACGCGCTCTTCAGCGTGCGGTCCGTCCCGAGCCTCGGCTTCCTCGCCAATACGTTGAGTAACGTGGGCCAGATGGAGAAGTCGGGCATCGAGTTGGCCATCAACCAGACGATCGTCGACAAGGCGAACTTCGGACTCAGCGCTGGCGTCAACGTTTCCACCAACATCAGCAAGGTACTCTCGCTGGGTGGCGCGCCTGCGTTCAGCATCGGCAACTCCGGCTGGGTGGTGGAAGGCAAGCCGGCGCCTGTGGTTCGCGGAAAACTGATTCGCAACGCCAACGAGCGCGGCGTAGCTCCGGATACCGTGTCGAACTACGACTTCGGACCAAGCAACCCCACAAAAATCATCAGCGGCAACATCAACATTCGCGGCTGGCGCGGGGTCAGCCTGGCCATGCGCGGCGAGTACCAGGGCGGCATGTACATCCAGGAGGGCGCGTCCTTCAATGCGCTCTCCCGCTCGGTGCTCTGGCCCACCTGCTTCGATGCGTACAAGAACATCGCAGCCAAGCAGCCCATCACCGCGCGCGAAACGCTCACCTGCATTCCGTCGAACGTGCGCGATGACATGTTCATCTTCAAGGCGGACTTCTTCAAGATGCGCGACATCTCCTTGACGGTTCCGCTGAACAAACTGATTCCGCGCACGGCCAGCAGCACCTTCACGTTCTCGGCACAGAACATCTTCCGGCACAACTTCCACATGCCCTTGTTCGATCCGGAAATGACCAACAACGATTCATTCAACGCGACGGTGCGGGGCATCAACGAGCAGATCCCGGCTCCGGCGGTCTTCCTGGCCTCCCTTCGCATCACCTACTGAGGAATCACGACCATGACTCATTCCTCAGCCAACACTCCGCAGGTTCGGCGCGCGGTCCGCGCCCTTGTACCCTTGATGGCCGTCGCCGCCATCTCCGCCTGCACGCTCGAAGCCACGAATCCCGGGCCCATTCAGGCTGACGCGCTCAACACGCCGGGTGCGCTCAACTCCATCGTCGCCGGCGCCGGGCGCGATCTGTCAGAGGCGATCAACTGGACGGGGTATACCGGAGCGGCCGCGTCGCGCGAGCTCTTCCCGGGCGGATCCACCGGGGCATTCGGCATCTCGGTGCAGCAGCAGGAAGGCAAGCTGACGGACAATGACGACAACACGCACTGGAATTTCTCCCAGCGTGCCCGCTGGACCGCCGAAGATGCTGTGAGCCGGGCGAAAGGCGTCGTGGCGACCCTGTCGACAACCGCCACGAACACCTCATTGACGCAGGCGTTGATCTGGGCCGGATTCTCCAACCGCTTGCTCGGGGAAAACTTCTGCGAAGGCGTGATCAACGGCGGCCCCAACGGACCGAGTACGGTGTATCTGGAACGGTCAGAGGCGGCTTTCACCGAGGCCATCGCTGTTGCCTCCACCGCAAACCTCACCGCACTGCGCGACGCGGCCATTGCCGGTCGGGCATCGGTGCGACTGAACCGAAACAACCCGGCTGGCGCAGCGACGGACGCCGCATTGATCGCGAACACGTTCGTGTATCGGATGCCGTACTTCCAGAACGAACTGGACCAATACAACCGGCTGTTCTGGGCCAGCGCCAATCAACCGTACCGCGCGCACACCGTGTGGAACACGCCCATCGAGGCGTACCGCAAGGCCAACCGCGCAGATACGCGCGTCCCGTTCGACAGTTCGCCCACGATTCTCGTGGGTGATGCCGCCGTCGGTGCGTTGGGTCGGGTGCGCTGGTACTTCCAGACCAAGTATCCCACGCTCACGTCGCCCATCAACCTGGCCAGTGGCTGGGAGATGCGACTGATCGAAGCGGAGACGAAGCTGATTGCCAACGACCTCTCCGGCGCACTGACCTCCATGAACATTCGCCGCACTGCGCTCGGACTGGCCCCCGCGACGGCGTCCAGCGTCACCGACGGGTGGGCGGTGCTCAAGCGCGAGCGCGGACTCGAACTCTGGCTGGAAAACCGCCGACTCGGAGACTTCCGGCGGTGGCGGACCCTCAACCGTCCAGGCGCCGTCGACCCGAAGGAAGACATGACGGGGCGCGATGTGTGCTTTGCCACGCCGTTGTCTGAGAAGCAGACCAATTTGAACTACAAGGCACCCTGATTCTGCACCATCGCAGGTCCAGCGTGGCGTCCGGCTGAATCGGACGCCACGCTTGTCTTTCCTTCCTCTTCGAGCTGCACATCATGCGCATCGCCGTCGTTCTCCTGTTGACGTTAGCGCTCGCTCCGGCAATCGCACCGGCACAGCAAGCCTCACGTGCTACGCCCGTGTTCCTGGACGAGCTTACCTGGACTGAAGTACGAGACCTGCAGCGTGCAGGCACCACGTCCATCATCATCGGTACGGCCGGCCAGGAGCAGAAGGGGCCGCACATGGTCACCGGTGAACACAAATACGTCCTGCAATACACCAGTGAGCGCATCGCGCGAAGTCTGGGAAATGCACTGGTTGCACCCATCATCACCTACGTCCCCGAAGGCAGCTGGGATGCCCCGCTTCGCGGACACATGGCCAAGGCCGGCTCCATCACGCTGCCGGAAGATCGCTTCGTAGAGCTGCTGGTCCATGCCGGCAAGAGCCTCTTCGCCGGTGGCTTCACGACGGTCATTCTGATCGGCGACTCCGGTGGGAACCAGAACGGCATGAAGACCGCAGCGGAACAGTTGAACGCGGCGGGCGGCGGCAAGCGCGCCGTGTTCATCGGCGACTACTACACCAAGTCTGCCGCCGACATTCGCACCTACCTGGGAGGCTTGGGCTTCCCGCTGGAAGCGATTGGCAGTCACGCGGGCATGGTGGACACGTCCGAGCTGTTGTTCGTGAACCCGTCGCTCGTTCGACGCGAACGGCTCGCGCCATCCGGCGGCTCGGCCGACAGCGGGGTGAACGGCGATCCCACCAAGGCCACTGCGGAGCTGGGCCGTGCGCTGGTGCAGATCAAGATCGACAACGCGTTGGCGCAGATTCGCGCCAATGTTTCGAAGGGAGGATCGAACTGATGCGCACACAACTGCTCTCCGCGACGATGCTGCTGCTGTCCACCGTCGCTTCCGCGCAGGAGCGGCCCAACCTGCTGGGACCGCCGTATCTGGAGGCCATGACCTGGACGGAGATCCGCGACGGTATTCAGGGCGGGAAGAAAGTTGTGATCGTGCCCACCGGGGGCACTGAGCAGAACGGACCCCACATGGTGCTCGGCAAGCACAACTACATCGTCACCTTCGCCGCCGGACAGATCGCCAACCGACTCGGCAATGCGCTCGTGGCCCCCACCATTCAGTACGTACCCGAAGGCGACTACAACCGCCCGGGGTTCGGCGACAAGCCCGGCGTGATTTCCTTGCCATCGCCGAGCTACGATCGATTGCTCGATGCGGCCGCGCGATCGCTCAAAGTGCACGGCTTTACCGACATCCTGCTGATTGGGGACAGTGGTGGCAATCAGGCGGGCATGACAGCGGTGGCCGATGCGCTCAACCGCGAATGGTCGGGAAGTGGGGTGCGCGTGTATGCGCTGGTGGACTACTACCAGAAGGGCCGCATCGCCATCCGCGACTACTTGCAGAAAACCTTCGGCTGGGACGCCGCGACGGTTGGCTCGCACGCCGGCACCAGCGACACCTCGCAGCTGCTGTACGTGTTCGCACAGGGCATTCGCATGGACAAGCTGATGCCGGGCGGCGGAGGCCCGGACGCTGGCGTGAACGGCGATCCCACAAAAGCGACGGCGGCGATCGGCAAGATTGCCATCGACCAGAAGGTCAATTTCGCGCTCGAACAGTACAAGACGATGAAGGGCGCGCCGTAGCGCGCCCTTCATTGCATTCCGACGTGCCGCGTCGGCGGTAAATCGCCGTCGACGCGTGTGGCTGTCAGATCAGCACGAGACGCATTTGTGGTTGTTCTTCGACCCCAGTTCCTCGAGCAGCTTGACAGTGTCGAGGTAGGGAGAGATGCGTTGCACGGGGCCATTGGCCATGTCTGCGGTGGTCTGACCGTTGCGCGCGACCGCTTTCACGTTCGCGCCTTTGGACACGAGATACTTGATCATCTCGTTGTCGCCCCGAGCCGCGGCATGATGCAACGGCGTGTAGCCCGCGTAGTCAGCGGCATTCACATCGGCGCCGAGTTCCTCGACCAGAAACTTGAGCGTGGGCATCCACCCGTCGGTCACGTGCCGATGGTCGTTACCGGCGAAGCCCTGACCGTAGCCCACTCCGGTGGCCGCGTGAATCGCCAGGATACCTACCCCGCCATCCGGAACGGGCGGCAGGCCGGATGGATCTTCTCGCACCGGACCTCCCGCTCCACGACGGGCGCGCGCCGCTGGTTTGGTGGTGCCGATGGTCTTATCCGCGCCGGCGGCGAGCAACAACTTCATCGCCGGAACATCCGTGGCATACGCGGCACGAAAGAACGGAGTCGCGCCGGCAAAATCGACGCGCAGGTTGTCGCGATTGTACGTGGTATACCACAGCGACCGCTTGAGCCGCGCATTGGGGTCCGCTTTCGCCTTGAGCAAAGCGGCCATGACTTCGAGATACGTGGCACGCTGCTGCAGCTGGTAGGCCGGCTGCGGCGTACGCGTGGTCGGCGCCCACTCCTTATTGAGTACACCGTACAGCGGTGTTGCACCCGCGTCGCTGGCGAGGTTGGGGTTGGCGCCCGCGGCAAGTAACTGCATGACGGCGTCGTACTGCCCGTTGATGGCGGCCATGAGCAGCGGACTCGTATGGTCGCCCTCGCTCACCTGATTGATATCCGCCCCGCCGGAAATCAATGCTGCGATCACATCGAGATTGCCCTCCCGCACCGCCAGCAGCAGCGCGGTGTGACCGCCCTGCCCGCCGAGCAGATCTGTGTATCCAGGCGAGTCGTCGTCGAGTCCGGGTCCACCCTGCGCGGCCAGTCGCGCTTCTTCGGCCGCAGATCCCGCCGCCGCCGCCGCCATCGCCTCGGCACCCGCCGCCTTTCGTTCAACCTCAAGTGCGGCCTTGACCGCGACTTGCACCTGCTGCGAGTTGGGCTGCCAGCTCGGATTGTTCGAAGCGCCCTGCGCCTCTCTCTCTCTTGCCAGTGTCGCGTTACGAGCCAGCTTGGCCTGTCGATCTTGCGCCGAGCTCGCCATCGGATCGGTGGTCTTGGCGGCGCGTCGCGGGTCCGCTCCGCGCGAAAGCAACACGCGAACCGCGCCAGCCCGGCCCTGCGCCGCGGCCACCATGAGCGGCGTTTGTCCCGACATTGGTTCGGTGGCATTGGCGTCGGCACCAGCGGTGAGCAGCGCCGACACGATGACCGTATCCCCACCCATGGCCGCGAGATGTAAGGCCGTGACCCCTTCGGTCGTCAGCGCACGCGCGTCCGCCTTGGATCGCAGCAGCAACCGCACCACTGGGGTGGCGGCATTGCGGGCCGCGAGGTGGAGCGGCGTGTAGGCACCAATGCGCGTAGTGGCCGACACGCTGGCTTTCGCCTGCAGCAGCACCACAGTGAGTGCGGAGTCACCGCGCTCAGCCGCCCAGTGCAACGCCGTCATGCCATCGCCCTGCGCCGCGTTGACATTCTGGCCTTTGAGCACAAGCGACCGCACCGAGGCGAGATCGCCGCGCATGGCCGCATCGGCCACCGGTGCCACCACGGAGCTGATCATCGGCGTGGTCGGCACGCGATCGGCGATGACGCGCCGTTCGGGCGAGGTCGCCGCGCCAGCCGGTGCGAGCAAGGTGAGCAGCGCCATCGAGCGCACCCATGGCGATTCGGTCCAGCGTTTCATGATCGTCTCCTCGGCACGCATCAGAACGTGAGTTCACCAGTGCTGTCGCCAAACGACGTCACATCATCCATGCCGAGTCGATGCATCAGGCTCAGCATGGCATTGGCCATCGGGGTGCCGTCGGGTGCCTTGACGTGCACATTGCCCGCGAACTTGTCCCGCGCGCCGCTCAACACGAGCAGCGGCGCACGACGATGGTTGTGCGTGTTGCTGTCCGACATCGGCGACCCGTAGACGATGGCCGTCTTGTCGAGCAGCGACTGCTCGCCATCCATGGTGGTCTTGAGCTTGTCGAGCAGGTACGGCAACAGGCCCACGTGATAGCGATTGATCTCGGCGAACTCGCGCACGCGCGCCGGGTTGTTGCCGTGGTGGGACGACGGATGAAAGCCGGTCATGACGCCGCTCTCCGGATACACGCGCGCCGACGCGT
This sequence comes from Gemmatimonadaceae bacterium, assembly GCA_031379145.1. Lineage (GTDB taxonomy): Bacteria > Gemmatimonadota > Gemmatimonadetes > Gemmatimonadales > Gemmatimonadaceae > Gemmatimonas. Next base: position 17,170 of record JANNEV010000348.1, on the reverse strand, counting down.
CACGGCCCATCTTGAACGAAAAGACTCGTGTCATGTCGGTCTGCAGCGCCAGCACTTGCAGATCAAACATCAGTTTCACGTGCTCACCGAACGAGTCGGGCACGCCCGTGGGCGCGCCGGCCAGTTCGCGTACTTCGCCGCTGGAGTTGCGCGCTTCCACGTGCTGAATGCGCCGCTCGATCTCCCGGACGTTGTCCAGATACTGCGCCATGCGCTGGCGGTCGCTCGTACCGAGTTCACGCTGCAGCTGTCCCACACGCTGTGTGATCCAGTCGAGCACGCTCCCCGTGCTCCGTGTTCGTGCGGCGCGCTCGGCCGGGGTGCCGCCCACACCGAAGAGCTGCTCAAAGGCCACGCGAGGGTCGCGAATCATCGGCAACGGATCCGTCGGCGAAGCCCAGCTGATCGAGTCGGTGTACATGCACGAGTAGCCGTAGGCACAACCGCCGGCACGATCCAGCGGCTCGATGCAGAGCTGCATCGACGGAATCGGCGTGCCCTGTCCGAACCGCTGCGCATACAGCTGATCGATTGAGGTACCGACAAAGATGTCGGACCCTTCGGTCTGGGTCGGATGCGACTGGGTCAGAAACACCGCGCTTGAACGGAAGTGATCGCCGCCGATCTCCTCCGACTTGTACGCCTCGGCCATGCGCACATCGGTGTTGCTGATGATGCTCAGGTACTTTCGCCACGGCTCAAGCGGCGAGAGCGACGTGGCGCTGAGGTCGAACGTCGACCCGGTGCCAGCCGGCGCCCACAGGTGCTCCGTCAACCCGTACGGACTACATCCTGCAGCGCCGTGCACCATCTCCATGAACAGCACACGATTGGGATTGGCCGCCGCGGCGGCGGCGTTGGCCAAACGTCCCACGGGTCGCATTGCATCGAGATAGGGCAGGGCAACCATGGCGCCCATACCCTGCAGAAACGTGCGACGATCGAGTGGCTGTCGGGTGAACATCGACATCGTGCAATTCCTCAGCGAGATGACGACGCAGACTGCTCGGAGGCGGCGGCTTTCACCGGCTCCTCGGCACGCTGCATCTGGAAGGCGGGGCTCCGTACCACGCCCATGATGTACTCGAACATGCGATGGTCCTTTGCTTCGGCGTTGCGCACGATGGCGCGCACGCTGGGCATGTCGAACGCTTCGATGCGACGCCCCGTGGCGTAGGCCAGCATGTTGCGCGTGAACGTGCGCAGCAGCGATTCCTGCCGCTTGATCAGCGCCGCCTGCAACTCCGGCAAGCCCTGCACTTTCGACCCATCCCACAGATCGCCGCGCGAGTCGATCGGCATGCCGTTGTCCCGCACGCGCCACCGCCCCGTCGCATCAAAGTTTTCCATGGCGAGACCGATCGGATCCATCATCTTGTGGCACGACTGGCAGGCCGGATTCTTGCGATGCTCTTCCATGCGTTCGCGCACCGTTAGCTGCCGTCCGCCGCTTGCACCCGGGGTGGCCTCGAGATCCGGCACGCCTGGCGGCGGCGGCGGCGGCGGGCTGTTGAGCATGACTTCCATCACCCACTTCCCGCGCTCCACTGCCGACGTGCGCGTGGCGTGCGACGTGAGCGTCAGCACGCTCGCGTGTCCGAGAATGCCACGCCGACTGCTGTCGGGATACATCACGCGACGAAACTTGCTGCCGGCCACATTGGGGAACCCGTAGTGACGCGCCAGTTGCTCGTTCACGAAGGTGTAGTTGGCACGATACAGGTCGAGCACGCTGCGGTTCTCACGTACGATGTGGTCGAAGAATACCTCTGTCTCCTGCCGCATCGCCGCGCGCAGCTGCTCATCGAAGTCGGGGTACTGCCGGATATCCGGCTGCACCATGTCCAGATCCGGCAGTCGCAGCCACTGTGCGGCGAAACGCGTGGCCAGCGACGTCGCGCGCGGGTCCGCGAGCATCCGACGCACCTGTTGCTCCAGCACGGCAGGCTGAGAGAGCCGCCCGCGCGTGGCGACGTCGACCAGCGCGCGATCCGGCGGCCCGGACCACAGGAAGAACGCCAGTCGCGACGCGAGGTCGAGATCGCGAAGGCGATACACTTCACCGGGCGCCGCTGTGGCCGGGGCCCGCTCAAAGCGGAACACGAAGTCGGGGCTGGCCAACATCCCCTCGATCGCCGACCGCACTCCCGCTTCGAACCCCGCACCCTTCGCCGTTCCGGCGTCGTACAGGGACATCAGCCCCTTGGTGTCCTCGGCGGACAGCGGGCGTCGATACGCATCGGTGGCAAGGCGCGCCACGATGGACTGCGCGCACGCGCGGGCCGGGATCGTGGCACTGGGGCGGCAGCTGAATATGCGCCGACGCATCGGCGTGTCGGACACCCCGGTCACCACCAACGGCCCCTTGATGCTGAACTCGCGCAGATGCGGCACCTGCGAGAACCCGTACGCCGTCGCGTTGGACGTGCTGCTCAAGGAATACTTGAGCGGCGAGATGAGATCCTGTGCAACGCCCTGGAAGCCCGGCGGAATGAACGCGGCTGCCAGGCGATGCGGCCCGGCGGTGATCCGCACCTTGTCCGTGGACATCGCCACGCCGTTGGGATCGGAGGCGTGCATGAAGCGATCGATATCGAGCAGGGCAACGCGTTCGCCGTCCACCGAAATCTCGATGCGCTCTCCACGCGCCAATCCACCGGCAAACGCGCCGGTGGTCTCGTGGAAGAAGTTGACGTCGAATCGATAGTCACCGTCGGCTGGGAACACGTGCTCGACAGCGATACCACCGCGAGTGCCGAACGGCGCGCCCTCCACGTGGGCCGCCTGCGAGGCCATCTTCGGCACGGTGTACGTTTGCGACTTTGGCGACGCGTTCCCGTCGCCGAGCACGAGCCAGCTGATGTCACTGGCCGCACGCAGGTAGCCATCCAGCAGTGTGGGCGACAACGCCTGCACATCAGCGATGTTATCGAAGTTGTCGCTCTTGGTGTCGGGCTGCAGGTAGATGCTGGCATCGACATCCACACCGAGCACTTGCTTGACCGATGCGCGATACTCGGCGCGATTCAGACGCTGGAACGTGCGATGACCAGGATTCGGATGCACGACAGCCGACGAATCCAGCTGTCGCTCCAATGACGCCACCAGCGCATTGACCGTGTCAACCGAGGGTCGCGCCGACCCCACCGGCGGCATCATGCCCGAGCGAAGCTTGGCCACCACTTTTTCGGCCACTTCCGGCTGCATCGGTGCCGCACCGACATCGAAACTCACCAGCGACAGGTTGCCGCGCTTGGTATTCGCGTTGTGGCACTTGTTGCAATACTGCCGCACCACCGCGTTGAGCTCGCCAGACGACAACCGGGCCGTGGGCGCAGCTGACGAGAGGGGTCGCTTGGGTGCCGCTGGTACGGGCAGGGGCGAGAAAATTTTCGGAAACGCGACGGCGGACCCGAAAATCAGGGAAAGCGCTGGAATGATCCGCATGCACGACCTGGGTCAGGAGCGGCGGGACCGCGTAAATGGAAGGAGCATATAAGTTGGCCCGTACGAGGGGCCGTAGCAAGGACGATCGACCAGCGTACGTCTCACGAAACCTCCGTTACAGCCCCGGCACTCCAGGCCTCCGGAACACGGGGTAGGCGGGCGCCGCCGGCCAAAGGCTAGAAGGCCAGCATCTGCGTGAACTTCACGATCAATGCCCGACCGGTGACCGGGCTGTCCGGGGTGAGGATCCGCTGGTCATTGTAGACAATGAAGAGGTCACTGAGCGGATGGTGGATGATGTTGAAACGCACGTTGGCGTTGAACTGCTTGGTGGTCTCGTCGTATTGCGAGAGCGCGTCGACGAACATGTTGGTGGTGAACGAGTAGTTCACGCGCCCCGTGATCAAGTTGTTCACGAACGCCAGATTCGGCTGGGTGAGCGTCGCGGCGGTGCGCTGCACACCAATCGTCGCACGCAGCTTGTAGTTGGCGCGGAGCGTCATGGAGCCGTTGACCGTGCGCTGCGTTCCATTGTACAAGCCGCCGAACAGATAGCGCACGTTGGCGGACACCGCGCGGCTCTGGTCGGTGACGCCATACAACGACCACTCCGTCCATGAATAGCCACCCGCCGCGAGCGGCGCGCGCATTTTGCGATTGGGCCGGAACGGCGCGTCCAAGCGGTTGAACGACGGGTTGGCGGCGATCTCGAAGACCGCACCGTTGTTGAAGAACCAGGACTGGCCAGAATGCAGCTTCTTGCTCACGATCCGACCCTGCAGATCTTCCTGGTAGTCCCACGTCACATGCGGGTGCAACTCCCGTATGCCGTGCGCACGCAGCCACGCCGACCGGGGCCGAATACCGGTATCGAGCAGGTATTTTCGCATATCGAGGCGCCGATAGAACCCGAGATCGTTCTGGAATCCGGGTCCGAGCTGCATCACGCCGCCCTTCACATGGAAGAAATTCCCTTCCCTGTTCACCGTCGTGCGCCAGGCGTAGTCCCCCTTCGTGATGCCGGGTGTCTCGCTCTTCACGACGTACGAGTTCCAATCGAGCGTGCGGAACAGGCGAATGTTGTTGTCCACGCCGTACACGCGATTGGCGTAGTCCGCGCGTCGATTCACAATCCCTGTATCGGAGCCGCCAAGGTTTGCACGCTGCATCGCAAACACACCAATATCACTGCCGGTACGACCAAGGTTCTGCCGGAAGCGAAACATGCTGGAATTGGCCCGCGGGCTGAACTGGTCACCTCGCTCGGAGATGGAAAGCAGACCGAGGCGCGTGGACTCGGTCAGCTTGCCAGTCAGCCGCACACCACCATCAGTAGGGATCTGCAGTCCCGACGCACTGAGACCGATGCGTCGTGAGAAGAACAGCAGGTTGTCCTCATCGGGCGTGGGCGTGGGATTGACCCGGTTGTTGCGCGCCGCATCGCCCACGTAGAAGACGCCGGAGTTCTCGAGAAAAAAGTCGCGCTTCTCCGGGAAGAACTGCGAGAACTGCGTGAGATTCACCTGCTGCTCGTCCGCTTCCGCCTGCCCGAAATCCGGATTCAGCGTCACGTCGAGCGTCAAGCCGGGCGTCAGCGCCGCCTTCAGGTCGGCCCCCACTTCCGCATGCCTCGCGAACGTCGGACGCGGCTTTGCCACGGTGCCGAGATCGCGAACGGTGTTGCCGACGATGAACGGCTTCAGACGCAAGTCTCGTCCGGATTTTCCGGTCTGCAATCCGGCCAGATTGCCCGCCAGCGAGATGCGATTGAGGTTGAACGCGCGAGGCACCGGCGACCAGAAATCCACTTCGTTCTTGCGCCGAACGCGTCGCGAAAAATTGATTCCCCACGCGGTGGTGCCGGCCTTGTCAAAACGGAGCGCGCGGAACGGGATGCGCATCTCGGCCATCCAGCCGCCGTCGTAGCGATGCGTGTGAACTTCCCATACCGCGTCCCAACTCTGATTGACCTCGCGACCCTCCAGCGCCACCTGTCGATCGTGCCGCGCCCCTTCCACGTTCGTACTGAACACATATCCGTTGCGCCGGTCGCCGAAGGTGTCCAGCAACAGTTCAAAATCGTCCTGATCTTCCTCGCGAAAGTCCTTCTTGATGTCGGTGACCACCAGCGAGCCGGGATGCGTATCGTGCATGTTCGCGGCGACATACAGGTTCTCGTCGTCGAACGCCACCCACACCTCGGTGGCCTCCGTCGCAGGCTGCCCTGTCAGCGGCTCACTCTGTACAAAACCCGTCGCCGGCTTGGCGGACTTCCAGACCGCTTCGTCGAGGATGCCGTCGACCCGGATCACTCCGCCCGTCTTCATGGCGACGATTTCGCGACGGTCGTCCGGGGCGTGGCGGGCACCCGGAGTCGGGTCCGTGGCGCCGGGTCGTGCTGGGCCACCCGTCGCTCGTTGCGCACGCGCAACCGTGGGGGCCGTTGCCAGAGCGGCAACGAGCAGTGCGTGCGGCACTTGGCGGAACACGAACGACGGCAGCGAGGGCATGGCGAGTAGTGACGAGGTGCGGGCAACCGCCGGATCTGAAAAACCTACGCGCCACACCCGGCGAGTGCTGTCGCTGTTCAGATCAGGCCAGCCATCTTCGCCAGCTGCACCAGCGCAGTGGTGTCCCGCGCACCGAGGCGTTGCACCATGTTGCTGCGGTGGTTGCCAACCGTGTTGGCGCTGATGGCCAGCTGATCGGCGATTTCCCGCGTCTCCATGCCCGAGGCAATGAGCGACAGGATCTCCTTTTCCCGTGCGGACAACAGGTCCCGCTGCGACACGTCAGGCAAGCTGCCGGAGTGCAGGGTCTCGACCTGATCCCGGGAGGCGCCGTATGCCACGCGAATCCAGTAGTGACGAAAGCCCGGCTTGAGCAAGTGATGCACGTTCTGTACGAAGTTGAACGTGAACGTGAAGTGCCGGTCTGCCGTGTAGTGAATGGGGACGCTCTTCGAAAAGAGGCGAATGGGACGCGCGTCGGTACGCGTATATCCGATCCCGCAGTGAAAGATCTCGATGTGCTGCCGCTCCTCGAAACTCATCCCGGCCAGCGTGCGCGAGAGCCACGTCACTGACTTTGCCGGAAACTCCGCAAAATCCGCATCCAGCAACGACAGCAGCAAGCGCATGCGCTCGGCCTGTGACACGTCCGGCAAAGGACCCCAGAACTCCAGGTCACCGACCTCCAACACCGGATTGTACAGATTGTGATCGAAGATGCCGAGTACCACGTCGGCGCTGTTCACACCGCGCATGAGCATTTCGGCTTCGCGGACAAAGCCTTCCATGTCGCCGATGGTGTCCTGATGGAATCGGCGCTGGGACAGCTGCAAGACGCTCGAGTGGATCGCATCGGCCTTGCGCAGTACACCGATTTCGAGCGCTGAGGCCGTCTGGGTCATGAACAAATCGTCGTCAGATAGTGAGAGTCGCTATTTACGGCGCCGGCGTGCCCGCCGACTGTTCGGTCACTCGAACGAAGCCGGTCTCCGGACGGCTCTCGCCGGAAACGTCCCAACAACCGCATCAGGTGTCGAATGAAAGATCTACTGCGTGTCAGGCGCGCGTTGTCGCTTGCGCAAACCTGGCGTGATCCGGTGATACCGCCGCATTCGCTCAGTCAGGAAAGCTCCGAACTGTTCATGCGCATGGCATCCGGCGACAAAGCCGCCGCCATGCGGATGTACGACCTCCACAGTCCACAGCTGTTCGGGCTCGCGTTGGCGATGCTGCCCCAACCGGTCGAAGCGGAGAAGGTCGTGCTCGATACCTTCACACTGGCATGGAACGAAACCCAGCGCTTTGACTGTACTGGCGGAGCCGTGGCGGCGTGGTTGACCACCATCACAAGGCATAGAACAATGGATCGCGTACGCGCGCGGACAGAACACGACCGCGTCGGCATTCACGCCAGCGCGGTGGTGGCAAAGGAGATTGGAATGGAAGGCGTCTCGAAGGGCGGCAGCTCCGACAACGTGCGCGCCCTCTTCAAAGAAAAGCTCGCCTGACAGCGCGACCTCAGCAAGGTGGCACCATCAGGCGAGCGTTGGAGACCGCGCGGCCTGCCAGGCCGCCAATGGGTCAGCTTTTTCGACGACGGGCGACGAGTCCGAGTGCGCCCAGGCCTGCGGCCATGAGCAACACGGTGGACGGCTCCGGCACCACCTGAGTCTGATTCTGGTAATAGATGCGTATCTCCGCCGCGTCAACCGACGACGACGCCCCTTGGTTGTCGATGTCGAACGGATCGATCGGCCCCGTCTCGGACGGAGGCGCAAAGCGACGCATCGCCCAAGCGTCCTGCGCGAGTCCAAACTGGACATCGGTGCCAAAGTTCACGCCATTGATGTCGGCGAATGACAGACAGTCTGGGCCGGTGTTCTGAAAGGACTGCCCGTTCCGCTCACAGTAGCCGGACAGGAAATCCGGATTGCTATACTGCCCGGAGCTGGAGAGCACCGTCTGCGCGTACAGGCCATCCTGCAGCCCACGCCAGAGGAAATTGTTGCTCGATCCGCTGAAGAACCCGCACTTCTGCAACGCATCGTAGGTCTGGTCGGTGTTCGGGTCGTAGATGCTCCACCCGCACCCGGTGTTCACGTCGGGTTCGCCGCTGATCAGGTAGGTCGGACCAATAGGCGCCTGACTCCGGGACACCGTCCGTGCTCCGTACGTCTCGAGCTCCAGACGGGTGATGGCGTTCGGGGCGTTCAGGGAATGCGCGAAGCGCCAGTACATGAAGCCGGTACGTGCCGTCGCCTGAACATTTGAAAAGTTCTGTGGCCCGCTATTCGGATCGTTGGGGTCGTAGTTCGGGTTCGGCTCGAGCGCGTCGACCCCCTTGAGCGTCGATGACACAATCGGAAGGCCGTCGGTCGCGAAGAACCGGAAACCGAAGTAGCGCTGGCCCGCCAGGTTCTGCCCGGAGAGCGGAACCACGTTCACTCGCGCGAGATCGCCAATCATGGCGAACTGCCCCCAGGACAGTTGCACGTTGTTGATGCTGCACCCGGTCGGCGACTGCGCCAGGTAGCTCAGCAACGTCCCGTTTTGGCACGCTTGTGCCTCGGCAACGGCAGGCACGGTAGCGAGGCCCGTCAGCGCCAGCAGCGCGCCCGCCGCCGACCGCACCGTCCGGCCTACGTGTTGCTCGAGCCGTGGTCGATACTGCTGTGTTCGGCTGGAATTTTCGCGAGACATTGAAACACCTCCGAGTCGTTTGTTTCGCCGCCGCAGTTCGCGGACGGATCGGAGGCAACAATACCCAGAGTGCTCAACGGGAGATCAACGTCGGTCTGACGTGCGTAACCCATTGCTCAGTAAACGCTTGCATCTAATTCACCGAACCGGGGCGGCCGCCCGTTGAGGTCTGGTTGAGGTTGGGGCACCAGGAAAAGCGTGGCTTCTCGTTGATGCCCCCGGAATCAACAGTCCGCACAGCAGACGTCCGGCACCGCAGTGAGCGGAGACGTTCGCAGAATTCGGAAATGCCCGAGTCCCTGCGACAATGGGCGCACCTGGTCGTCGTCCACCATCCCGGCTAGCGCGTCGCCCACTCCCGCCTGCGCGTCGAACGCCTGCGCCGACAATCCGTCTGCGTTGGCGGCGACGCCCTGTCGGTCAGTGCGCGCGCCGAACGACGCCATGGTCGGCATCATTTCCGCGCACAGGACCGAGAGCGACGAGTCCGTGGGCAAGCCCAGCGCGCGCAACATGTCCGCAATCTCCTTGCTCGCCCAGCCGGTCAGCGCGAACGGCGTCGCGTCCCGGTTCTCAAACGACCCCGACTCCTGCCCGAACATCGCCTTCGTAAGGTCACGCCGACGCGGTCGCGGCATCAGCTGGCGATCGTCCAGCAGCACGTTGCGCCAGTCCTTGTCGTCGGCCTGTCGCACTTGTGCGTACAGCAGCGCCCACAGTTGTGTGCGCGGAGGACGGGCGGTGACGTTCTTGCCGTTCAACACCGCCGTCGCGTAGGGCGCCTCCACGATCAATCCCTCAGCACTCCTTGTGGCCGTGCAGAACAGCGTTGGCGCCGGATGCTGCACGCCGGTGCTGCGCAGCGGTCGCCCAAACCGGCCCTGCGCAGTGGACCAGATGCCCAGATGGCCGACTCGCAACTCGTATGTGAAAAATCCAAACATCTCAGCGCGGTCGGGCGCGAGTCCTGGAGGCAGCGGCACCAGGAAATGCCGCGGCGAGCTGCCCGGCGTCAGAGGTACCATCGCTGACAGACCCGCGGCATCATCGCTTTGTCCCGGCGAGATGCTGCGCACGTGCTCCGCATCAATCGCCAGCGGCGGCTCCTCCGGAGGCACAATCGTCTCCCCCCGATTGTCGGACAGCATCGGGTCTGGCGCGTAGCCCAGCAGTCGAATGAAGTACGAGTCATTCGGATCGGCCGGCGGCTGCTCGAACTCAAGCCACAAATGGCGACGCCGCGGCTCCGTGCTGGAGTACGCCTCATTGCGCTGGTACTCGGACAACGCCAGACCGGCCGCAACGATTCGGGGCACCTGCGCGGGCGGCGACGTCACCGGCAACGTGAGCGACAGCGTCGGCTCGGCGGCCATCGGCAGGGGCGGCGTCTTGAAGCGCGGTTCAACGGAGTACTGCACGTTGACCAGATCGGGGAAGCGTACGTCCGCCGGCTGTCCGGGCGCCGGCGGCGCCCACTGCGGATCAACGGCGTCGAGAAACACCAGCCGCGTGTATTCGCGCTCGGGACTGGCCAGCGCCTGCATCGACGCGGTCTGAATGATCTCCCACTCCCCAACCTGCACTCGACCGCCGGGGTCCGCGCTGCCTTCCCGAAAGATGTGAAAACCGATGTGCCGGAGGCCTTCCCACGTCCAGTCACGATCCAGCCGCAGCGTGAGCGCAACCACCCAGTGATTCGTCAGATCCTCCTTCGCCGCCAACGTGAGGGAGGACGCATCGGGTGCCAGCGTGTGTCGAATTCGACGTGAGCACGCAAAGATCACGCGCTCTCCGGAATGGCCCACCAACGTGAGCTGGTTGTGCGTCACGTCGATCTGCTGCGCCAAGCGCTGCACGATGGTCGGCGTGGCATCGGCGAGGGTGCGCTGGAACAGCAGTTTGGAGAGGACTGGCTTGACAGGCGCCACAGGATCGGGACGCAGCCAGAGCGCGCGGATCTGCTTCGCGGCGCTGTCAGCAGCGATGAGCCCCGCCTCGTTCGCCGACGCACGCCGAACGACGATCTGCGTGGGCTTGCCACGGTTGGCGCCGTTGGCCCAATACCCGGCGTTCGCATCGGCCTCGGCGCGAACGGTGATGCGGATATCGCGCGCCGTCGGCAGCGGGAGCTCATCCAGCGCATCGATCTGTGCCACGGTCAGGCCGAGGTCACCCAGATTGTTCGGGTCGCCGAAACGCAGCACGTTCGCATCGCGAAACAACAACGGTACGGTGCGCTCGACCTGCGGATCCGCGTCGAGCGCGCGCGTGGTGGAGTACAACAACGCCCAGGGCTCGCGCTGCGTGAGCGCGAGTTTGTTGTCCATCTGCAGCGCCCGGACTTCCACGTCGAAGCGCAACCGGGTGACATCGGGATCCGGAATGCCGAACGCGACACGATCACGGCTGACCGGGTCTGGGTCCAGCGAGCGATCGGACGCCGCCTGCAGAAGCGCGATCGGATCCGCGTACTTTCCGGTGAACACCACACTGGGGTAGCCAAGTCGTGGCCGACCGACGGTAATGGCATCACCGGCAAAGAACGGAACATCCGGCGCATCCGGATCCGGTGACGGCGGTGGCGGAAACGTCGTGAGGTCCGTAATGCGCACCGGTTCCGGCAGCACATGCCGCAGAAAAGGCACCGTCGCCACGGGCGAGGGCGCCTCATGCACGGGCGCGTCATCTTCTGCCGGACCACCACCCGACACATCGGAAAGTCGCACCCGAAATTGATAGGAATTGCCGTACCGCAGCGGGATATCCGCGAGCCCGACCGGTGCGTACTGCCGGCCCAACGACGCACCGGCGTCTTCGGTGTGAAACAGCGCCGCCGCATCTTCGTCGGGCAATACCAGCGACGGTCCATTCCACTGCGCCGTGTACATGGGGAGCCAGTACCGTCCGGTCGCTTGATTGCCGTCGATCTGCATTGGGTGCACTTCAACCGCCAGCTCCATCCCCGGATCCGAGTCTTCCGGTGCGTCAACGCGAATGCCATCCAGCCCGATCGGTGCGCGGGGGCGAACGCGCACCAGCGACCGCCACGGTGTCGCAGGATTCGGGCGCGCATCAATGCGGTAGCCAAACACACCCATCGGCGCGTCGAGCCGCTGCGGCTGGCCGCCAACCAGGGGCACGGTGGGGACCGTCGCATCAGGCACCAGCTGCCGGTTGTTCCAGATGAGAATCTGTTCGTCGTCCCAACCCAGCCGAATCCCGATGTCGTTCACCGGCGGCGCGCCGTCGGCATCTTCCGCCAACAGATTCTGACTCACCGGCTGCACGCCGTGCACGATCTTGGCGAAACCATCGTCGTAGTCGGCCGCTTCAACGAACACCCGATCGTAGCTGCCCTTCGCCGCCGGCGGACCAGGCACCGCAGGATCATCGAACAACACCGGAAACTGGACGGCGGCAAACAACACGCGTGGCACACCCGCTTCGAGCGCCGGAATGCGTGCCGCATACCGCGACAGGAACGAGTACTCCGCATCGCGCTGCGCCGCGTAGTCACTGTCGCCGCTCAGGTCCACGTACAGCCAACCACCATCCGCGAAACGCGCGGCGTCCACGGCGAACGATGCCTCACGCACGAGTCCCAGGCGCATGGCCAGCCGCGGCTGACGCAGGCAGTAGGCGAACACCTGTCCCCAGCTCACCGTGTCCGGCGTCGGCACGAAGGCCGGATTCGGCTTCGTGTCGGCCTTCATCGCGCAATGGTAACTGTCATCGGTGAGCGCACCCTTGGCGCGCGGGCCGGTGAACACAAACGACTCGCGATACGAGCGCGGCAGATACTTGCTCACGCCAAGGTGCGCTGCCGGTGGAGCCGCCAGCCGCGGCGCGCCAGCGGACAACATGAATCGTCCTGGCTGATTCGCCACCAGCGCCTCAAAGAGCGGCCGTGCCGTGTCGATCACACCACTCGCCGTTGGCAGCGCGATCGTTTCATCGGCGGCGATACTGGTGGGAAATCGATCGAGCCCGGAGAGCACCCGCGCTTCCAATGACAGATTGGCGTCGGCAAACGCGGTGGTGACGTCGCCAACCAGCGGAAGGTCGCGAATGAGCGGCGCAAGAGGATCACCGTTCCACGCGGCACTGAGACGCGGCACGACGACGATGCGAACATGCAATCGTGCGCCGTCATAGCGCTGCGGGAAGGTCAGGAGGCTGAGTCTGGGTTCCATAGGCATCACGCGATCTGACGCTGCTCCTGCCAGCTTTGCGAGAAATGCAGATTGATGATCAGGAAAATGCTGATATCGATGGCGAACGTGACTTGCGCCTGCATGTTGGTTACCGCCGGCGGACCGGAGAGACGTTCATACGTCCCCTTGGCCTCGATCTGAATCGTGATCGTCACGATGCCACCCAACAGCTCCGCACGTCCGCGGAACAACAGGAACGCCGAGACCGTGATTCTGGTGAGATCGATCGAGACTTCCACGCCGACCATGTACAGCAACGAGACATTGCCAACCACCGGCAGTCCCACGATCAGCTCGCAACCGAAGCCGAACTTCATGGCCAGACCAGGTCCGGCCTTCGTGTCTCCGGATACCCGCAGGTCCACCGAGCCAACGGCGTAAATCGTGGCGGCGGCAACACTCACGCACATCACCGATAGCGTCCCACCGAACTCGAGATACGCGCCCGCCGTCGGAATGAGCTGTTTGGGGTCAGCAGTCGGCGAGACGGATTCGTTGAAGTACGCGCCAACCGCAAACCTCGCCTGCAGCTTGAGCGGTGTCTGTGGTGCGTTATACAGATCGCCAGGCGGGAACTGCACCAGGGGAAACTCCTTCCGCGCATGGAAGGCATAGTTCCAGCTGCTGGCCGAGTTGCTCATGGCCACCTCAAGCCCCTTCTGCATGGCGGACTTGTAGTCGCCACCCTGCAAATCGCTCAGGATCTGCAGGATATCCACCACCGGTTGCAGCTCGTCCGCAAACACCATCTCCGGCGCGCGAAAGCCGGGCGTCTCACCGTGTTTGGAGTCGAAGCTGCCCTTGATGGTGACCAGTCGCTTGATGGGGCCGAGATCAACCACCATCCCGATATCGTTGACACCGGCCTGCCACTTCTTCCCCTCAGCCGCGGCAGAATCGAGACCGAACTGCAGCAAGCCCGGTCGAGCTGGCGCGCCGGTCTTGTCGTTCTTGGCGAACGAATACTCCACGTAGATCTTGAGAAACGATTCATCGACCAGACGCAGCGGGCCTGCCGGAAGCACCTGCTCCAGGATGCGAGCCGGATTCGCGGCATCCAGCAGTCGATACCCTTCCGCGATGATCCGCGTTTTGAACGCACCGAGCGCGAGCGGAACCGCGTCCTGCACATTCGGAAAGATCCCCTTGGTGTTGATGAGCCGATACGCATCGGCGAAGTCGGGCGGCGCGCCCATGAGCTCATCGATGCCTTGCTTGAAGCTCGGCAGACGGAACAGGGCCTTCTGTGTTCCAGTGGACTGCAGGAAGCCGAAGTGTCGCGACTCGGGCTGTGCCGTGCGTATGAGCTCCATGGGGTTGGCGAGCCGAAACAGATCCGTCGCGCCGGCGTCAGTCGTGCGTGTCGCCGGATTCAGCTTGCCGCGACGAATAAGCGGAACCGCGGCGTTCGCGTCGAGCGGCGACACCTCACCCGACCCCTGTGCATGCGTCACGACGCTCCACGCACCACCCTGAGGCAAGACCACCGGACCGCGCGCGGCCACCACGAAGACTGTGCCGCCAACGCCGTCGACGGACGGACTCACATCCACACGCGCCACACGCATCCGCTGCCCACTGCCGGCGACATCGAGTTCGCACGACAGTGGACCTCCAATCGATCCCATCTGTGACTCGAGCAGCTGCCGAAACGCGTCAACAGTCAGCGGCTCACCACGCGGCTTCAGCTGCACGTAGCCCAAAATGCCCTGCGACGGCACACGCCCCGCGGTGGCACCGGCAATGACACCGTCCAGTTGCATGTCGCCATCGAAGTAGACCGGCTGCAACTCCACATCCGGCGAGCGTTCCTCGAGCGGAGTGGAACCGTCCACGACCTGTTCGATATTGTCCTGATCGACGTAGGGCTGCCCGTTTGCCTTGACCAGCTTGGACGTGAACGGCCCCAGCACATCGGTCTCGCGGATGTTGCGCACGTTGAAAATGCCGCGAACAACGCCCGGATGAACCTCGAAGGGGCTCGGACGATCCTGCAGCAGCAGATCCGGCCCGACCCATTTCTGCACGCGATAGCTGAAATCAAACTCGCCGTCTGATTCCGGCTGCCAACCACTATCCGTGCGATAGGTGTAGCCGCTCGAGGCGCGGAAGAGCGTGATGGTGCGCACCACCTTAATTCCCCACGGATACAGCAGCGAGCGCACCTGAACCACTTCGTGCGCGGTGCGTCCGACAAACACGTCGAATCGCGCCTGGCTCGTGGACGCGATGGCCGCGTTGGGATTCTGCCAATGGCTGAAAATGCTCGCGCCGTATCCGGAAAAATCGATGCGCGAGAGTGGTACACCGCGATTGCGCACGCGACTCGCGCCATCGAGAAAAAATTCTTCGTTGAAGATCGTACCAACGCTCGCACCCAGTGTACCCGTATTGGTTGGTGCGCCGTCGTATTTGTGCAGGTTCTCCATCTGCGCCGTACAACCGCGGAAGAGCGGATCCTCATTGGGCTGCCGTGGGGCATCGGCCCGAATCTGCAAGCCACCGGTGAGTACACCCGCCTCGAAGGCTGGCTGATTCAGCGTCAGGGCTGCACCCCCGAGCGCAGGAACGAGCTGGTTGTTTCGACTGAACTCCGCATACGCACGCAGCCCGTAGGGCAATGTGAACACGGCACCGGTGAACGCTGATGACGCGGTCCGCGTGGTCAGGTCGTTGGCAATGTGTATAGCAACGGGAAGCGGCTCGATCGGCAATACCGCCGTATCGTCGTTGAGCAAGCGGGTTGGGCCACCGTCGTTGGCATGAAGCAGGTAGCCCGCCGGCGGATCACCGGCACGACCGGGTGAGGTGAGATTGAAGAACGGATCCCAACTGATCTGCGGCACCGTGAACGCGCGAACGAAACGACCTTGGGCTGACAGGCTCAGATCTCGTACTTCGAGCGCCGAGACGGGCCCTGGCTGGCCATTGCCATACGCCGCGCCGAACGGTGTGTCCCCTTTTTCCACACGCCGCGGATCGAACCAGGCGAAGCTGACCCCCATCTGATCCGCATTGCTGGACACGTCGAGCAACGCGAACTGCTCTTCGCCGAACCGTGCGAAGAGCGAGTCCCAGATTGGTTCAGTGGCTGGCTTGCCTCGCTTCTGCATCATGAACACGGCGTCGCCACCGTTCGACGGCGCGTTTGCTTGCGCGTTTCCCTGCGCGTCAACCGGATCTGCAACGAATGCGCTGAAGGGAGCGATCACCGCCACCGCCACGGTCGCTTCGCCAGCGGCCGACGCCCGTTCCCATCGGGACAGGCTCCCCGCTTGCGCTCCGATGGGTGCGAACGAGAAGCTCGTGTTGACCACGTCGGGCTGCTCGTCCAGCGCATCCTTCACCCACGTGACCGAGGCGACGAGCAACTGCGCGACCTGCGTGTTGCGTGCCCCCCGCCGCAAGCTGCGCCGCATCCGTCCCACATTCGCCGCGTACGGGTCGGGGAGTGTCGGCAGCACAGCGTAGAGGCCCATGCCGAGCATCACACTTCCGCGCTCCACCATTTCGTCGTCGCGCAGCGTCGCAAACAGCAGCAGGCTGTTTACCGGCGTGGTGGTGAACAGCGCGTTGCGAATGGCAATCGCCCGCGTCTCGCCGAGTGTGACCGGCCACGAAGCGTTCGGGTCGAGGGCGTCGACGAGGATATCGTCGTCGTACAACATCGCGAGCCGCAGGGTATCGGTGAACGAAAGCGCCAGCAGCGAGCGCAGCGCATGCACCGCCATCGGTTGCCGATTCACATCAACGGGTCGATCCAGCTGCGCGGTACTGTTGGCGCGCGCAAAGAGCACCTCGCTCCCTGTCGCCGACACGATATAGGTGAGCAACCCCGGGTCGTCGTACCGCAGATCGATCGACGATCGGCCAGGCGGCGATGACTCCTGCCACAATCGGAAGCGCTGCGTCGCTCGCGGATTCTCGGCGGCGATGTCGTTCACCACGATCAGCCCCGGTGCGGCGGACACCCACGGCGACGGCAGAACGACAGGGCCATCGCGCAGTCCGCGCCAGCTCAGGGTCAGCCCTCGCAACGTGTGCACCGCGAGTCCGCCCGCCCCCGACGCATCGATTGGATTCGTGACGTCGATCATGGCCACGGGCAGCGTCCAACCTGCGCGGGCAATCGGCGCGCGTCCTTGCAGAACGGCGAACGGCGATTGCACGTCGCGCACCCGAAGCGAGCGCTCGGAGGCATCATACGGCACCACCACGGACAACAGCGTCGGCTCCCAGAACGGCGCCGCGTTGGCACGATGCGAGAAGGCGATATCCTGACCATAGAGCGTCCAGCGC
>JANNEV010000339.1:0-2549 GCA_031379145.1 Gemmatimonadaceae bacterium | reverse complement strand
GAGGTTCTGGTGGATGGCGATCGATTTGCAGTGATCACGGAACGGGAACGATACGAAGACCTGGTGCGGCTGGAATGCGCGCACCTTCAGTGGAGAGACGCCTGATGCGCATCGGACTGCTGTCGGATACCCACGATCGCTTGCCCGCGATTCGCGCCTTGCTCGAGCAGATGGTTGCGGGCGGTGTATCGCTGGTGATGCATGCTGGTGACTACTGTTCACCGTTTTCGCTGCAGCCATTCCAGGATCTGTCCGTCCCTGTCCTTGGCGTTTTCGGACGCAACGACGGAGACAGGGACGCGCTGCAAGCCGCGGCAAAGATGGGCTTCGGTGCTGCGGAGCTGTATGAGTCTCCGCACAGCTTTGATCTCGGCGGGAAGTCCGTGCTGCTGATTCACGACCTCGGTGATGTGCACCAGCGCTCGATTGATGGTCACGAGGTCATCGTGCACGGCATGACGCACGTTCCGGAGATGAAGGCGCGCGGTGATTCTTTGCTTGTGAGTCCGGGCGAGGCCTGCGGTTGGCTGCACGGCTCTCCGACGGGCGCGATCCTCGACTTGGAAACGAAGGCGGTTGAGTTCCTGAAACTCTCTGGTCCGGAATGGAAATTCTGATGGGCAGCCGCATTCTCATTCTCGACTGCGGTTCGCAGTTCACACAGCTCATTGCGCGCCGCGTCCGAGAGGCACGCGTGTTCTCCGAGATCCACTCACCGACCCGGTCACTCGAGTGGATTCGGGAGTGGAAGCCTGACGGCATTATTCTGTCCGGTGGCCCGAGTTCCGTGACCGATGCCGGCGCACCGACCGTGCCTCGCGAGCTGCTTGACGTCGCACCGGTGCTGGGCGTGTGCTACGGCATGCAACTGATCGCGCATCTTGAGGGCGGAACGGTGGTCGGTGGTGGCCGTCGCGAGTACGGACGCGCCGAGATCGAGGTGTGCGAGCCGGCCGGGATGTTCGCTGGCTTCAGCGTTGGCGAACGCACAACGGTCTGGATGAGTCACGGCGATCATGTCGAAACGGTGCCGCCGGGGTACGTGCCAACGGCAACCGCCGTCAGCGGTGGGCACGTGGTCGCTGGATTTCGTCATGAATCCAAGCCGATTCACGCGGTGCAGTTTCATTCCGAAGTCTCCCACACCGCGCGCGGGGCGGAGATCATTCAGAATTTCTTGTTCGACGTGTGCGGATGCTCACCCGACTGGACACCAGGACATTTCATCGATTTGGAAGTCGCGAAGATCCGCGCGCTCGTCGGCGACCGTCAGGTGATTTGTGGACTCTCCGGAGGCGTGGACTCCAGTGTTGCCGCCGCGCTCGTGCACAAAGCGATTGGCGAACAGTTGACGTGCATATTTGTGGACACAGGCCTGTTGCGATTGCATGAGCGCGAGCAGGTGGAGCGCACCATGAAGTCGCATCTCGGCATCCGCCTGATCACGGTGCGCGCGGAGGAACGTTTTCTCACCGCGCTTGCCGGTGTTGGTGAGCCCGAGCGCAAGCGCAAGATTATCGGCGAGCAGTTCATCCGCGTCTTCGAAGAGGCCTCAGCAGACGCGGGGCGAAATGCCGCGTTCCTGGTGCAGGGAACCCTCTATCCGGATGTGATCGAGTCCGTGAGCGCAACCGGCGGCCCATCCGCGACGATCAAGACCCACCATAACGTGGGCGGACTTCCCAAGGACATGAAGTTCGCGCTCATCGAGCCGCTGCGGGAGCTGTTCAAGGATGAAGTTCGCAACGTGGGACGCGAGCTCGGACTCCCAGAAGAGATGGTGGGTCGCCATCCGTTCCCGGGTCCCGGCCTGGCCATACGCGTGCTCGGCGACGTTTCACCGTACGCACTCGATATTTTGCGCCGCGCCGACGCGATTTACCTCGAGGAGATACGTGCTGCCGGCCTGTATCCGGACATCTGGCAGGCATTCGCCGTCTTCTTGCCCGTTCGTTCGGTTGGCGTCATGGGAGATGGGCGCACGTACGAGCACGTGATAGCACTGCGTGCGGTGACGAGCACGGACGGCATGACCGCGGATTGGTTCGCGTTTCCGCACGAGGTGCTTGGGCGAATCTCGAGTCGCATCATCAACGAAGTCGATGGGGTCAATCGCGTCGTGTACGATGTCAGCTCCAAGCCTCCTGCGACGATTGAGTGGGAGTAGTCGTGAATCCTGTCGTGGCGCAATCTCGAGAGAACCTGGCGGTCTTCCCCCTGTTCGATAGCGCATCGCATTGAGGCGCGTTTTCTCGTGGGGGCCTGACCTTCGGGACATGGCGCGCTTTGCGGCTCCCATCGTGCTGGTGAATGTCGGCATGCAGGCCATGGGCGTGGTCGATGCCCTCATGGTCGGGAGGCTCGGTGGCGAGGCCATTGCGTCGGTTGCCCTCGGGAATTTGTACTTCTTCAACGTGTGCGTCTTCGGCATGGGGCTGCTGATGGCGCTTGACCCCGTAATTGCGCAGGCAGTTGGCGCTGGGGATCATGAAGACGTGGCGCGGTCCGTGCAGCGCGGACTCCTGCTGGCTAGCACGCTGGCCAGCAGG
>JANNEV010000257.1:0-11217 GCA_031379145.1 Gemmatimonadaceae bacterium | reverse complement strand
GCCTTCTTGGCCACCTTCTTGGCCGCGGGAGCCTTCTTGGCTGCAGGAGCCTTCTTGGCCGCTGGGGCCTTCTTCGCAGCCTTCTTTGCAGCGGGAGCCTTCTTCGCGGCCTTTTTCGGGGCAGCCTTCTTCGCAGCCTTCTTTGCAGACTTCTTCGCAGCGGCCATAGCGTCTCCTGAGGGGGGTGACCGAAAGAGCCGCGTTCAGTAGACGGCTCCGTGTACGTCGCGCAATGCGCGGGGCGCAATTCGCAGACGCGCAACAAACTACAATCACTCAGAGGGCGCGCAATAGGCGCAATCACGATTTCCCCTATGAAAATCGCATTTTTTCACAACTTTCTCCTCGGCGATGCGTCACAAGAGCGTGTTCCGCGACGCTGAGTGGCGCTTCGCGAGCGCAAAACGGACGGCAGACTCAGCGCGATGCAGCGTCAGTCACGAGCGTTCGCAGTCGCGCCAGCGAGGCCACGTCCCACGCATCCGGGCTGTCATCGTCGTCACCGACATCAGGATTGGCCTGCGGCGTCTCGAGAATCAGGGGCACGTTACGCGAACGCCGGTCCCGTAACAGCCACCCGAAGGGCTCCGCGCCGATCAACCCTTCGCCAATGACCAGGTGTCGATCCTTGTTTGATCCGAGGGCGCCAGCACTGTCGTTCAGGTGAAAGAACGCGGGTGGCTCACCGATCGCCTGCTCGAACGCATCCAGGACCTGCGTGAGCGATGCGGCCGACTCGTTGATGGGGAAGCCGGACGCAAACAGGTGACACGTATCGAGCCCGTAGCCGGTGCGTGCGCGCTGCGCGGAAGGAATGCCGGACAGCATGGCCGCGATCTCCGCCGGCGTGCGCCCGACCGTCGTCCCAGC
This sequence comes from Gemmatimonadaceae bacterium, assembly GCA_031379145.1. Classification (GTDB taxonomy): domain Bacteria; phylum Gemmatimonadota; class Gemmatimonadetes; order Gemmatimonadales; family Gemmatimonadaceae; genus Gemmatimonas. Next base: position 10,347 of record JANNEV010000257.1, on the reverse strand, counting down.
TCCGGCTGTGTTCTCGATCAACAAACGCGTAGTGCCCACCGGCACCGCGTCCAACGCCCGCCGCATCGCTTCGCTGATGCGCTCGACGGCCGCATCGCGATCCCCGTCCGTCGCCGCGCCAGGATGGAAGCAGACGCCACCGACCCCCAGCGCTGTCGAGCGCTCGAACTCCTTGGCAAGTCCGGCCGCTGCTCGCGCCCATTTCTCCGGTTCCGGTGTCCCGCAGTTGAGCACGTACGCCGCGTGCACGATCACCCGTGCCGGATCGATACCAGCACCCGCCAACGCCTCGTGGAAACGCGCGACGCGCTCCGGCTTGATGCTCACCTTGTCGTTGTAGAACTTGGGCACGGCGCTGAAGATCTGGAGCGCCGACATCCCGGACCGGCCGGCCCGTCGCGCCGCCATGGGAATGCCGCCGGTGTCGATGCAGTGCGCGCCGAGGAAGTGCATGGGGAGTGTGACCGGCAAGTGGTGAACGGTTTCGTTGGCGGACGCGGAGGGCTCGCTACCGCACCACCGCGCGACGCAGGAGAAACTGCGGCCTTCCGCCGCCGTTCGGAATCTCGCTCCAGCCCACCACAATCGCTCGACCGCGCACGGCCAGGTACGGATCGCGCGCCCGAACAATCGCGCTCGATGCAATCAGTCGGTCTTCGAACAGATGCCCCGAGGTCCTCGACACCGCCAGCCCGATACGTGGACGCTCCCCACCGTTGGGATCATCGTACGCCACGGCCACGATGTCGCCCGACGCCGCCACGCGAACCGCACCCAGTCGTTCGCCGTACACAATCGCCTGCGGCGACTCGAAGCTCGCACGGGGGTCCATCTGATGGGCATAGAACACGCCGGGGCCTTCCGGGCCCGCCAGCGCATACGCGACGTGCACGTAGCCGTGAGCATCGTCCACCGCCACGCTTGGCGCCTCGCGTGCGCAGCCCGCCGCACCGCGCAGTGCGGCCTGAGCATCGCCGGGCCCCTGATCGACCGAGTCCACCACAATCGGTCCGCGCCACGCACCCAGACGACCTTCCGAGGCCAACGTGTCGCGCCATGCCGCCTCCAGCAGCACCCTACCCCGGTCGCGTCGCGACCACCACACCGCGACACGCCCGCGACCCGGTACCAGTGCCATTCGCAGCGACCGCGCGCAACGCACGCTATCGACCGGTGCGTCGCCCTCGCCGAGCACCTGCGACGGCGCTGGCGCGGTCATCACCATTTGCCCGGGCATGCCGGGCACAGCCTGGCTCTCCAGGCGCGCGTCCGGCATCGCCATCAGGGTGGGGGCCAGCAGTGCCAATCCGTTGGCGTCGCGCAGCAGGTCCTGCACGAGCAGCAGCTCAGCCATGGGCGTGCCGTCGCGCAAGGTGGAATCGATGACGACGACCGGCGGATTCATCAGCGGTGATTGCGCAGACGTTACCACCGCCCGTTCGTCTGCCCACGACACCGCGGACGATTCGCACGCGCTGAGCAGCGCGACCGCAGCACAAAGAAGCGCGGTACGCGTGCGGCGAGCGGTTCCCGGGAAATCCATCATGTGCCAACGGTAGCGGGAGGACCGCGCTCCGGAGAAGCGGCGGCACGGCTAGTTTTCCGGGGCGATGGGTCGATACACGCTGGCCCGAGCCACACTTTTGCCCTTTCGGAGATCCGCTGATGTCCTTTGCCGCTTTCGATGGCCTGCGCCGTGTGCCGCCTGCCGTGAACGAACCCGTTCGCACATACGCCCCGAACTCGCCGGAGCGTGCCTCGATCAAGCGCCGTCTGACCCGGATGGCGGCGGAACAGGTGGAGATTCCGATCGTGATCGGCGGGCGTCGCATTCACACCGGGGACGTGGCCAAGGTCACCATGCCATGTGATCACCAGCACGTGCTGGCCACGTATCACAAGGCCACGCCGGCGCTCGTGAGCGAAGCCATCGCGTCGTGCACCGATGCGGCCAAGGACTGGGCCAACTGGCGTTGGGAAGATCGGGCGGCGGTGTTCCTCCGTGCGGCCGAGCTGCTCACCACCACGTGGCGTGACACCCTCAATGCAGCCACGATGCTGGGTCAGGCCAAAACCGTGCATCAAGCCGAAATCGACGCCGCCTGCGAGTTGATCGACTTCTGGCGCTTCAACGTGCAGTTCGCGCAGGAGCTATACGGCGAGCAGCCGATCGCCGATCACTCCATGTGGAATCAGCTCGAGTATCGCCCGCTGGAAGGGTTCGTGTACGCCGTGACGCCGTTCAACTTTACGGCCATTGGCGGCAACCTCCCGGGTGCGCCGGCGCTCATGGGCAACACGGTGCTCTGGAAGCCTGCCGGCACCGCGATGCTCTCGGCGTGGTACATCTATCTCATTCTTGAAGAGGCAGGCCTGCCGCCCGGTGTGATCAATTTCGTTCCCGGCGACGCGGCGGCGATTTCGGCGGTGGCCCTGCCGCACCGCGACCTCGCTGGCGTCCACTTCACCGGCTCCACGGCCGTCTTCAACAGCATGTGGGAGACGATCGGCCGCAACATGAACCACTATCGCTCGTATCCGCGCATCGTGGGCGAGACCGGCGGCAAGGACTTCATCGTCGCCCATCCGAGCGCCGATCCGCAGGCACTCGCGGTCGGAATGGTCCGTGGCGCGTTCGAGTATCAGGGGCAGAAGTGTTCCGCGGCGAGCCGTGCCTACGTTCCCGCATCACTCTGGCCAACGGTGCGTGAGCGCTGCATCGCCATGATGCAGGAGATCAAGCAGGGTGATGTGCGCGATTTCTCGAATTTCGTGGCTGCCGTGATCGACAAGAAAGCGTTCACGCGAATCAAGGGATATCTGGACGACGCCAAGGCCTCCGCCACCATTGTCGCTGGCGGCGGTTACGACGACAGCAAGGGCTGGTTCGTCGAGCCCACGATCGTGGAAACCGCCGACCCGGCACATCGGATGCTGTGCGAGGAGATCTTCGGACCGGTCCTCACGGTGCACGTGTACGAGGACGCCAAGTGGACCGAGACGCTGCATGTGGTCGATCGCACGTCGCCGTACGCGCTGACCGGTGCCGTGTTCGCGCGAGACCGTGCCGCCGTGCGAGAGGCGTCGCAGGTGCTTCGTCAGGCGGCCGGCAACTTCTACATCAATGACAAGCCCACGGGCGCCGTGGTCGGTCAACAACCGTTCGGTGGCGCGCGGGCCTCGGGAACGAACGACAAAGCTGGATCCAAGCTCAACCTGATGCGCTGGGTGAGCGCCCGCACCATCAAAGAGACGTTCGCGTCTCCGCTGGACTGGCAATACCCGTTCCTTGGCGCCGAGTGACCGCGCGCAAGCTCCGCTACCTCACCGCCGACGTCTTCACGTCGGCGCCGTTCACGGGGAATCCGCTGGCAATCGTTTTCGGCGCCGACGGGCTACCCACGGAGACGCTGCAGGCAATCACCCGCGAGTTCAACTACTCGGAGACGTCTTTCGTCTTCCCGCCCGAAGATCCGTCGCACACGCGGCGGGTCCGGATCTTTACTCCGGAAGAGGAGCTTCCCTTCGCCGGCCATCCGACCATCGGAACAGCACACGCACTCGTGGCCAGTGGCGAGATCACGGCGACTGGTGATGCAATCACTGTCGTGCTCGGCGAAGGCGTCGGCCCCGTGCCGGTTCGGGTGCGAATGGCTCACGGCGTGCCGATCGATGCGCAGTTGACCACCGCGATGCTTCCGGAAGAACATCCGGCCACACCAACGTTGGCCGAATTCGCGGATATTCTTTCGCTTGACGTGACTGACTTTGTGGGCGGCACCCACATGCCCGCGGTGGTGAACACCGGAATTCCGTGGATGCTGGTACCACTCTCCAGCGTGGACGCGCTCCAGCGCGCGCGGGTGCGATTGGACCGCTGGGCGCACCATCTCGCCAATACGACGGGGCGGTTCCTGTTTCCCTTTGCGATGACCAATGGCGTCAACGACGCCGCCGCGCCGGCACACGTTCAGCACGTGGACATCCGCGCGCGCGCATTCCTGCCCATGTCTGCTGTGCCGGAAGATCCCGCAACGGGCTCGGCGAACTCGTGCCTTGCTGGCTACCTCGCGGCGCGCACACCGCGCGACGGACTGCTTCGGTGGGAAGTGGCTCAAGGCGTGGAAATGGGTCGCGGCAGTCGGCTGTCCATCGAAGCAACGAAGTCCGGTGGCGTGATCGATTCAGTTCGGGTGGGTGGAGCAACCGTCATGGTCAACGAAGGCGTGATGACCCTCCACTGATCGGTGCCTCACCACCACTGATCGCAGGACCACTTCCCGTACGAATTGCCGAATTCTCCCCGGACTGGCTGAGACGCAACACCTCCAGTCCGGGTGACCACATGACGAGTCTATCGCGTCCACTGCGCTTGGCGGCGTAGAGCGCTTCGTCGGCCCTCGCGCGCAGGTCTTCGGCCATTCCCTCCGAGGGTGCCGAGGCGGCCACCACGCCGACACTGACGGTGACATGCACCTTCTTCAGTCGCGGCTCCGCGAAACTCCGTCTCGCGAATGCCTCGACGATGCGCGCAGCGAGTTGCTCCGCCCCAAGCGCGCTTGTGTCCGGACTGAGAATGGTGAACTCCTCGCCGCCGGTGCGCGACACCACGTCTCCGGCGCGAGCCGTTGTTCGCAACAGCTCACCGGCCTCACTGATCACGCGATCACCGACCAGGTGACCGAACGTGTCGTTGACTCGCTTGAAGAGGTCGAGGTCGAGGGCGATGAGGGCGAGATCTGTGCGGGCGCGGGCCGCGCGCGCGAGTTCCCGACGATACTGCTGCTCAAATCCTCGGCGGTTCAAGCAGCCGGACAACGGATCGGTAACCACGATGGTCGCCAACTGGGTTCGCATACGATTGTAGGCGCGCCCAACGACGGTAATGGCATCTGGTCGGCGGTCACGGGACACGTCGTATGTCGCCGTGAAATCACCCTCCTCGGCTTGCTCGAAGATGGTCACCAACGCACCCAGACGCTCATGGAGGCGGCTCTGCACGACCACTACCAAAATGGCGCCGATGCAGAAGATGCCGAGCGTACTGATGACCTCGCGCCACTGCGCTGATGCGCCGTGCGCCATGGCGATGTCGTTGATCAGCAGATAGCCGGATGCGATTGCCGCGATCAGCAGCAGCGCTGGGGTGCGTCCGAAGTACACGTGCGTGAGCTGTAGCGAGAACAGTGCCACCAGGAGCGCGCGATCGAAGTCCTCCGGCCGTGCGAGCAGGAAGACCATCCAGAACACCACGCCCAGATCTGCGACGACCATCAGCGTCGCCACCGCCCGACTTGCCCTGCGGGTTGTCTGCACGCGCCGTCGTATGCTCAGCACCAGCACGATGTAGCTGACACTGACCGCGCCGAGGATCCACTCTGCGGCGCCGGCGATGAGGGTCGCATCGGCCGCTGGAGACAGGGAGAGCAAGCCCGACGGGCGAAACAGAGCGAACACCGCGAACGCGGCCAGCGCCAATCCCACGCGATACCCCGATTGCCAAAGCAGCGCATCAGCATTGCCTTGCTCGTACCGACCGCGTTCCGTCATGGTGGGCCTCTGGATCAGGACTCTGCGCGCCCGAGCTCGGCGCGCGCTGCCAGTCTAGAATGGCGAGCGCGGCCGAGGACACACAGATGTCGACAGCGGCCTTACGTGTCCTGCGGCACAGACTTGGCGTTAAATCGGCGCTTCAAAGTACAAGTCGGTGCGCCAACGCTTGTTCGGATAGAGTCCGCGGGCAACATCAAGGCGAAAGAGGCCGTCCAGAAAGCCGAAGCCGAACCCGGCGCCACGCTGCGGTTGTGTCTTCCCGATGGCGTCGCGATTGCCGGCCCAGCCAACGTCGAAGAAGCCGACGGGACGGAACCACGGCGTCTTCGTTCCGATCTCGGCGCGCGAGAGCCAGAAGGCGTTGCCGTCTTGCGTGCCCGGAATCTGCCCTCTCACCGTACGCAGACCACCCACGTAGTAGCGCCGCTGAAAAGGCAATCGTCCGGCCGAACTACCTACGCTGCCCGTCAGCGCTGTCGCGAATCGACCGATCGGTCGTGTGGCCGTGCCTTCGATCGAGCCGCGGGCGTACTCGAACGTGCCCGTGCCCGCCTCGACTCGAGTGGCTGTCGTGAACCGCAGGCCACGAGGGTCGGTGCCGAAAGCGCGGAGGAAACTGCCCGACACGCCCACGATGCTCGCCTGCTCCGATGCGATGTTCTGCCGGAAACGGTTGTCACTGAAGGCGCGCGCGAGCGAAAAGGTGTTCACCACGTCAGAGTCGCCCGCCGTATACGACCGTTCGAGAAACAACCGGTAGTCGAGCGAGCCACGACGCGTCTCCCGCTTCTCGCTGAGCTCCGCACCGAATGCGCGGTAGTAGAACCCTTCATCCCGCCCGTAGAGCAACGCCGGCAACGACGGCCCGAGCGACAATGCGCCCGCCCACTCAGGATTGACCGCCGCCAGACGGTGGTAGATGGACGCGGTCACGGTACGCGCGCCGTTGGAGCGCGACGCTGCAAACTCGCCATTCACATGCAGGTCGTTGTGCCCGATACGTCCCAGTGCCATCAGCGAGTAGCCGGCGCCCAACTGCTGTGTGGCCTGCACGCCCACCGACAACCCTTCAATACGATTGTAGCGCCACAGATCCGCACCGGTTCGAATTTTCGGCAGTTGCGGAGCGAAGGCGGGTTGCAATGACAAGTCGAGTGCGGCCAGCAGCTCGTCGCGGCTCTTGACGTCGAAGAGTTCCTCATCTGACGCATACGCCGGCGGAAGTGCGGCCGATGCGGCCAGCTTGTCGCGATCGCAGGGCATCTCGTAACCCACGCGCAGCGCTCCCTCGTATCGTGATTCCACACGCGTGTACGTGGAGTCGGTCTTGCATTGGGCGCGCTGGCGCGCGCTCAGTCCGCGCAGCCTGAGGGAGTCAGCCCGGGCCGCACGGCTTGCGCTATCGGCCTTCTTGCTGCTACCGCCGGCCACAATGTTGACGTTCCCACTGGGCCCCTCCACTTCGGTGGAATCGGCAGCGGTACTGTCGCGTGTGCCTGCGCGTTCCGCCGCCAGAACCGCCAGTGTGCGAACCGCGGGCAGCGCCGGCAAGGAGAAGTCGCCGTTCACTTCTTCGTAGGTGAACTTCTCGTCGATCTGCACCGGTACGCGAAGGAATCCCATCTGCGCGGACGCCGTGGCACTGTTCTGCCTGGGAAGCCAGAACTTGCCGCCATAGAGGCCATACTCCACGGAGATGGCGTCGAGCTTGGCCTTGGCGGGACGGAAGGTGGCCTTGACCCATGCGGGCGGCTCATCGTCCTCCGTGTTGACGGTGGCACGTCGGGCGCGCTGCGTCGAATCCTTGACATACGTCTCGCGCGGCAGGTTCGCGCGCGCCAGCGAGTCGCGCACCAGCGCAATGTCCTTGCTCTCAAGGGCGTCTTTGGCGATCTCCTCGGTGGCGATATCCCAGATGTCGATATCCACCGACAAACGGTAGGCGGCGCGTACCAGCTGTCCACCATCACGATCAAACCAGAACGAGCCAACGAACGTCCGCCAATCCGGCTTTCGCGCCGTAATCTTGAGCTCACGCAGCCGAATCAGCCGACCACCCTCGATCTTGATATCCACCGAATCGCCGGTCTCATAGCGATAGAACACTTCGGCCCCGCGCGCGATCGGATGAATCATGTCGCGCTCGTCAATATCGGTCTTGGCCACGCCGAAGTCCGACGACGGAAACCAAAGCGACTCGCGTCCCGGGAAATAGGGGATGGACACCGCGCTGACCATATCGCCGTCCACCCTGCTGGCCATTGGCACTGTCATCCGCGAGCCGATCGGCGTGACCCACACGCCCACGCCGCGTTTCCACGCGACCTTCGCCACGTTGTCACCACGGAAGAGCAGCTTCTCCATGCCAACACGACGCACGCCGAGCCCGACGGAGAACCGCTCGGTGGTGGTGGCGCGATACGCCGTCAACGCACTGTCCTGCCGAATGCGTGCCTCGCGCGCTTTTTCGAGAATCGCCCGCGCCTCTGCGCTGCCAAATGCCGTGGCCGATGCCGAGTCGGTCCGCGCCCGTCTCGTGAGGCTGTCTCCGCCCAGGCGTCGCCGGACGATGGCTTGCGCATCGCGACGCGACTGACGCAGCGCTTCGCGTTCGGCCTGCGTCAGTGTGTCTCGTGGCGTTGTATCCCGACGCGCGGGTCGCTGGCGCTGCTGGGCGTGCGCGGAGTCCGACAGAGGCAGCGCGGGGCCGGCCAGAAGCAGCGCGGACAGCAGGAACACGAAGTGGTGAGGATGGCGCAGCACGTGTCGTGGCAGAGGAGAGTGGACCGCAAGGCGAGGGCTGACGTGCCGTACGGCGCGGTCAAAGAGGTGGTTTCCGTGTTCCGATCGATTTGGTGCTGGACGAGGCGCAGCCACCGCATAACTTCGCGACATCGTCCGCAGTGCTCCCTTCCTTTCGATTCCCAGCCCGATGAGACGCTTCGACCATTGGACCCTCGTCGCTGGCGCCGTGTTCCTCATGGCTCCCAGCACCGCGCCAATCGCCGCTCAGCCACCCGCGGCTGCGGCTGGCGCACCTGCGGTCGCCGCCCCCGCAGATCCGCGCCTCTCCAAGCTGAAGTCGGAAGCGCTGCAACTGGTCGAGGGAAGGGCCAAGCAGGTTCAGGAGATCGTCGACATGCTCTTTTCGTTTCAAGAGCTCGGCTTTCAGGAGTTCGAATCGCAGAAGTACCTGACGAACCTGCTCGAAAAGGAAGGCTTCAAGATCGAACGCGGCGTAGCGGGCATCCCCACCTCCTGGACGGCGCGCTGGAGCATGGGGTCCGGTAAACCGGAAATCTCGCTTGGCTCCGACGTGGATGGCATCCCGCAAGCCAGCAACAAGCCTGGTGTCGGATACAAAGACCCGATGATTTCCGGTGCGCCGGGCCATGGTGAAGGACACAACTCCGGTCAGGCGGTGAATGTGGTCGCGGCGATTGTGGTGAAGCAGTTGATGTCGCGCGACAAGATCCCCGGCACGATCATGCTGTGGCCTGGCATTGCGGAGGAACAGATGGCTGGCAAGGCGTTTCTCGTGCGCGCCGGTGTCTTCAAGAACACCGACGTCACGCTGTTTACGCACGTGGGGAACGATCTCGGTGTGTCGTGGGGCGCCAGCGGGTCCAGTGCACTGGTGTCGGCGGAGTTCAAGTTCAAGGGGTCAAGCGCACACGCAGCTGGTGCGCCGTGGCGTGGGCAAAGCGCACTCGACGCCGCCATGCTTATGGCCAGCGGGTGGGAATTCCGCCGCGAACATCTGCGCCTGCAGCAGCGGTCGCACTACGTGATCAAGGACGGCGGCGATCAGCCCAACGTGGTGCCGAGCACCGCGAGCATCTGGTTCTATTTCCGCGAGCAGGACTATCCTCGCACCATGGAGCTCTTCGAAATCGGCAAACGCGTGGCCGCCGGCGCCGCCATGATGACGGATACCAAGCTCGACACCATTCGCATTCTTGGCTCCGGTTGGAGCGGTCACTTCAGCAAGCCGATCGCGCAGGCCATGCACGACAACATCCAGACCGTCGGCATGCCCAAATGGGACGACAAGGATCAGACGCTCGCCAAAGGCATCCAGAAGGAACTCGGGTCGCCGGACTTCGGCTTGTCAGAGCAGGTCAACAAGGAACTGCGCGGCGCGGAGACGCCGCAGAACTGGATGGGTGGTGGATCGGACGATATCGGTGACGTGTCGTGGAATGTGCCCACGGTGACGCTGCGCTTTCCGTCCAACATTCCGGGCCTGCCCGGACACAATTGGGCGAACGCGATCTCCATGGCAACGCCGATTGCCCACAAGGGCGCGCTGGCCGGCGCAAAGGTCCAGGCGCTGACAATGCTGGACATCATGCTCACCCCGAAAGTGGTGGCCGATGCCTGGAGCTATTTCAAGGACGTGCAGACCAAGGACGTGAAATACAAGCCGTTCATCGGTCCGCAGGATATGCCGCCGATCGAGCTGAACGCCGAGATCATGGCACGCTTCCGCCCGCAAATGCAGAAGTTTTACTACGATCCCACCAAGTACAAGACGTATCTCGAGCAGCTGGGCATCACGTATCCGACCGTCCGCCCGCTTGAAGCCAAGCCCAAGGGTGACGACGCGTCCGATGCCAGTGCGATTCCCCGTTCGAAGTAAGCGGTCCCGCCGCACACCGTTCACCGTACGCTCGTCGCTGACGCGCAACGCCGGAGCCGGCCCCCCGCGGCAGCGACGCGCCAACAGCCCGCCCGCCAGAAAACCGCGCAGCGCGTCGCCGGCTGTAAGCACGGTAGGGTAACACGCGCCCG
>JANNEV010000295.1:0-5139 GCA_031379145.1 Gemmatimonadaceae bacterium | reverse complement strand
ATGCGGCCAGTGGACTGATCGACCATGCCTGGAACCACCAGACCGATCCCTTCGCAGCGACCACTGGCGCGAAAGCGTTGGAGCAGGCGACGGATCTTGGCAACCACGGCGACGATGAACGCCTGGGGATCGACCACGGTGTCGAACGACTCCGTGGCCAGCGCATTGCCGGCGAAATCGCCGAGCATGAGGAAGGTCCGGCTGAAGCGCACGTCGATGGCGATCGCCAGGCGGTCTTTCGTGCGCACGAAGAGCATCTTCGGCTTGCGGCCGCGTGGCGCGTCGACCGTTTCGCCTTCATATATCGCGGCCTCGGCGAGCAATTCATCGACCAGTGACGTGACCATGCCGCGTCCGATGCGCAACTGCCGCGCGAGGTCAGCCCGGGACACGGGCTGATGCTCGCGGATGAGATTGAGCAGAATCTGTCGGTTGATGGCGCGGGGTGTGGATCGAGTGGCCCGCACGAACCGACTGGTATCGATCTTCCTCACAATGCACCGGCTCGATGGCAGGAAACGCCCGACGTGGAGCGGGCTGGACCGCAAGTAGAGAAGCGCGCCTCACCGGATATTGCGGTCAGGGTGCGCTGAACGTACACTCCAAAATGATTTGTTTCTAGAACGAACAAAAGATGACATCCCGCCTCGCTCCCGACCGATTCTTCGATCCTGACCCGTCCGTCCGTCGTGCCGCGCGCGCGATTTACGACGAAACTGTGCTGCTTCCGCTCATCTGCCCGCATGGTCACGTGGACTCGGCGCTGTTGGCGGAGAATCGGCCGTTTCCGGAGCCCACGGCGCTGCTGATCACGCCGGATCACTACATCTTCCGCATGCTCTACTCGCGCGGCGTGCCCATGGAAGCGCTGGGTATCCCGGCCCGGGATGGCGCGGAGGTGGAGCGGGACCCTCGGCGCATCTGGCAACGGTTCGCCGATCACTACTACCTCTTTCTTGGCACTCCCACCGGCGTCTGGTTCGAGCATGAGCTGAGCGAGGTATTCGGTGTGCAGCTGGCACTGAACGGGACGACTGCGCAGCGCGTGTACGACGCCATCGCCGAACGTCTGGCGTCGCCCGAGTTCCTGCCGCGCGCGCTGTTCGAGCGGTTTCGTATCGAAGTGCTGGCCACCACCGATGCGGCCACCGATTCGCTCAGCGCGCACCGAGCGATTGCGGACAGCGGCTGGGGCGGCCGAGTGATTCCGACCTTCCGACCCGATGCGCTGTTCCGAGTCGCCGCGCCGGCATGGCGTGCGGAGCTCGCTTCGCTTGAAGCGTGCGAGGCTCGGGCCATCGAGAGTTACGCGGCGTTCGTCAACGCGCTGGCCAGCCGTCGTGCCCACTTCGCCGCCATGGGGGCGACGGCCACGGATCATGCCGTGGTTGAGCCGCACACTCAGTGGCAGGACGAGGCCACGATGGACACGCTGTTCCAGCGTGCGCGGAACGGGCTGGCCACGCCGGCGGATCAGCGAGCCTTCGAGGCGCATCTGCTCATCGAGATGGCGCGACAGTCCACCGAAGATGGCCTGGTGATGCAGCTGCATCCCGGCGCAATGCGCGATCACAACGGCGGCGTGCACGCGCGATTCGGGCTCGACAAAGGAGCAGACATCCCGGTGGCGACGGAGTACACACGGAATCTTCGTGCGCTGCTGGAACGACACGGCAACGATTCGCGGCTTACGCTGGTGCTGTTCACCCTTGATGAATCGACCTACGCGCGGGAGCTGGCCCCACTCGCCGGACACTATCCATCGCTGCGCCTCGGGCCCCCGTGGTGGTTTCACGACTCCATCGAAGGGATGATACGTTTTCGCGAGCAGACGACAGAAACCGCCGGACTCTGGAACACCGCCGGTTTCAACGATGACACGCGTGCGTTCTGCTCCATCCCGGCGCGTCACGACCTCAACCGGCGCGTGGATGCAAACTGGCTGGCGCGCCTGGTGACCAGGCACGTGATCTCGATGGACGACGCGCGGCTCATGGCGCATGCCGCGGCATACGGGCTCGCACGCGACACCTACAAGTTTGGCACGAGGGTGCCGCGTGGTGATGGTACGCCGACGAGTACATCACCTGAGGTGAAGCAATGACGGTCGAGACGGACGGCGAGCGACCGGTGGCGCTCAAGGTGCATCCTGACGATGACGTCGCCGTGGTGTTGCGGGCGATCGACGCGGGCGAGCGGCTCGTGGTGGAGGGCAATGTCTTGTTTGCGAGCGTAGCCATTCCAGCCGGGCACAAGATTGCACTGTCGCAGCGCGAGCTGGGCGAATCCGTGCACAAGTATGGTGTGCCTATTGGGCGAGCGACGATGCGTATCGCGCCAGGCGACTGGGTGCACGCGCACAATCTGGCTACGCGTCTCACCGAGCACGCGCAGTACGCGCGTTCGAAGCACCGAGCGCCAGTCGCGGCTACGTTGGGACATGGCACGCCGCTTCTGCCAACATTCGACGGCTATCGTCGATCCGATGGACGCGTGGCGACGCGCAACGACATCTGGGTGCTCAACACGGTGGGGTGCGTCAACACCGCCGCCGAGCGTATCGCGCGCATCGCCTCTGAGCGATTCGCCGGAATGGTGGACGGCATCCACGCCTTCGCACATCCGTACGGTTGCAGCCAGCTCGGCGACGACCTGCGCCATACCCAGGCGGTACTTGGTGGGTTGCTGCGCAATCCGAATGCGGGCGGCGCGTTGGTGCTGGGCCTTGGATGCGAGAACAACCAGTTGCCCGCGTTCCTTCGCGGGTCGGCGCCCAACGACGTCAGTCGGTTGCGGTCATTCAACACGCAGGATGTACACGACGAGATCGAAGCCGGAGTGCAGGCGATCGGTGAGCTGGTGGCGCGCATGGCCACCGACCGGCGCGAAGCCGTGCCCGCATCGGCGCTGGTGCTCGGACACAAGTGTGGCGGATCGGACGGGTTCAGTGGGCTCTCCGCGAATCCGCTGCTCGGCCGTCTTGCTGATCGCGTGACGGGAATGGGCGGCACGGTCGTACTGACGGAGGTACCGGAGATGTTCGGCGCCGAGGAGGAATTGTTGCGCCGAGCTGTTGATGACACCGTGTTCGATGACGTCGTATCGATGATCAATGACTTCAAGTCCTACTTCGTGCGTCATGAGCAGCCGGTGTACGAGAATCCGTCGCCTGGGAATAAGGATGGCGGGCTCACGACACTTGAAGAGAAGTCGTTGGGAGCCATCCAGAAGGGCGGGCGTGCCCCGGTCACCGGTGTGTTGCGCTACGGTGAAGCCATTCGGCCGGGTGGGTTGCAGCTGCTCGAAGCCCCTGGCAATGACGGCGTGTCATCGACGGCGATGGTGGCCAGCGGCGCGACGATGCTGCTCTTCACGACGGGTCGCGGCACACCGCTGGGGTTTCCCGTGCCGACGCTCAAGATCTCATCCAATTCGGAGATCGCCGCACGCAAGCCTCACTGGATTGACTTTGACGCCGGACGCCTGCTGTCAGGAATCGCGACCATGGACGTGCTCGCGGAGGATCTGATGGCGCTGGTGCTGGACGTGGCGAGCGGTCGAACGCTGGCGCGCAACGAGGAACACGGATACCGCGAGATCGCCATCTGGAAACACGGAGTCACGCTGTAGATGTCAGACGCGATCGCACCGTTCAGGTCGCACACGACACCGCCATCGCCGGTGCCGCTACCACTGCTTTCCTCGGCGGTGCTGTCGGCGCTCGATGCACCGGGCGCGTGCGTCCTGCGACCATCACAGGCCGCGCGCACGTATCCGGAGCGTGCGGTGCAGTTCGGTACCGGCGCGTTTCTGCGCGGGTTTCTGGATGCCTTTCTCGATGAAGCCAATCGCCGTGGTGACTTCAACGGTCGAATTGTCGCGATTGGATCAACCGGAAGTACACGCGACCGTGCAATTGCCGAGCAGCAGGGCCTGTACACGTTGATCACGGTTGGGCAGCACGATGGCACACTGGTGCACGAACGGCGCATCATCGGCTCAGTGAGTCGCGCGGTGACTGCATCGTCCGCGTGGGATGATGTGCTCGCCTTGGCGCGCGATCCGGAGATCCGGCTTGTCTTCTCCAACACCACGGAGGCCGGAATTGCGCTCGATCCGCGCGATGCCGTGGCAGTGGCCGCGGAGCGTCCAACACCTTTGTCGGCACCGTGGTCGTTTCCCGCGAAATTGACGGCCTACCTGTTTGAACGCGCGCGCACCTTCGATTTCAGCGATGATGCCGGCGTGCTCGTGATTCCCTGCGAGCTCGTGGAAAACAACGGCGTGCTGTTGCAATCGCTGGTGCGACAGCAGGCCGAACGCTGGGAGCTCGACGAGCGTTTCGCCGGATGGCTCCAGCGCTCGGTGCAGTTCTGCAATACGCTGGTCGATCGCATCGTACCCGGCACGCCAGATGCGCCCGAACATGCCAGTCTGGAGGCGCAATTCGGTTATCGAGACACGTTACTCACGGTTGCCGAACCGTACGCCCTGTTCGCAATTGAAGGGGATAGCGCGCTGGCCTCGCGGCTGGGCTTTGCGGACGCGGGTGGAAAGATCCGGGTGGTGCCGGACGTTAGGCCCTATCGCGAGCGAAAGCTGCGCCTGCTGAACGGCTCCCATACAGCCCTGGCGGCCCTTGGCATATTGCTGCGCGTACGAACGGTTGCAGACGTGATGCGCGTGCCGGAGCTCTGCGGTTTCGTGGAGCAGTTGGCACTGCGCGACATCGTGGCCGTACTGGATGTTCCCGAGGCGGCAATTTTCGCGGCTCAGGTACTGGAGCGCTTCGAAAATCCGTACGTCCACCATCGGCTCACGGACATTGCGTGGCAGGGCACGCTCAAGTGGAAAGTTCGGCTGCTTCCGCTATTGCTGCGACATCACTCGGCCGGCCAGGGACTGCCAGTGTCGCTGTTGGTCGCGCTGGCGGCGCAACTGTACCTGGCCTATCCGGCCGAACAAGCCGAGCGACGGGTGTTGGGGCTGCCTGACATTGCGGATGCTCCGGGTGAACGCGTGTACGCGCACTGGCAGCGTCACCTGTCTGCAGACACCGAAACTGGGGAGTTGGCTCTCTCGGCGTTCGTGCGTGACGTCCTCGCTGATATCTCCCTCTGGGATACAAACTTGTGCAGG
>JANNEV010000218.1:0-3593 GCA_031379145.1 Gemmatimonadaceae bacterium | reverse complement strand
AATGGAAGCATCGCCGTACGTGAGACGCTCCCATTTCAGGTCTCGCCAAAGCGGACAGCGTCGATCGGTTCGTGTTCCAACGGCAGAGCTTCCAGGAATCGCCCAACGTGTGGATGGCCGGCGCCGATCTCGCCAATCCGGTGCGACTCACGGAAACCAATCCGTTCCAAAAGGATTTCGCGTGGGGCAAGGCCGAGCTGATGAACTTCAAGAGCACCATCGGCGTCCCGCTGCAGGCCATTCTGTACTACCCGGCCAACTACGATCCGGCCAGGAAGTATCCGATGATCGTGTACACCTACGAGCTGCTGTCACAAGGCCTGCACCGCTACATCACGCCACGCGAGAACGACTACTACAACGCCAATGTCTTTACGCAGAACGGCTATTTCGTGCTGATGCCGGACATTGTGTTCCGACCGCGTGAACCTGGAATTGCTGTACTGCACTCCGTGGAAGCCGCCGTAAAGGCGGTCATCGCACGCGGGCTCGTCGACGCGGCAAACATTGGCCATGCCGGACACTCACAGGGCGGATACGAAGCGTACTATCTGGCCACGCACAGCACCCTGTTCAAGACCGCCGTCGCCGGCGCGGGCATCAGCGACATGTGGAGTTTCGCCGGACAGATGCACTGGAGTTCCGTTCCCGAATTCGACCACTGGGAAACGGGACAGTTCCGCATGCAGGTGCCGCCGTGGGAAGACCCGCAGGCGATGATGAGAAATTCGCCACTCAATCGCGTGCACGTCATGCCAGCCAAGAGCGTGCTCATCGAGATCGGGGGAGAAGATCCAACCGTCGATATGCGCCAGGGCGTCGAGTTCTACAACTACGCGAGACGCGCGGGCAAGGACGCGGTGATGCTGCTTTATCCCGGCGAAGGCCACGGATTGGGCAAGCGGGAGAACGCGATTGACTACGAGCGTCGCATTTTGCAGTGGTTCGCCCACTACCTGAAAGGCGAAGCACCCGCCGCGTGGATCACCAACGGACAAACGTGGCTGCAGCGCAAGGCACTCCTGGACGCCAACAAGCCGTAACGCAGAGCCGCTACGGCGCGCGTACCCCCGGTGTGCGACAGATCGGGCAGTTTGGCATTCGCGGCTCAACACCGAGCCGGACGACGACTGGTCCACGCACCACCGTCGTTCGCGCCACGGTATCGGTCACCGTGACGGTGATCTCCAACATCGCACCCGTGACTCGGCCAACAAAGCGCGCGGGCATGGTCGGTCCGATCGCCACCGGGTACGCGCGAAGCAGGTAGCTGCCATTCACAGCGAAGGATCCGTCGGCGTTCAGTCGGACCGGTCCCACCACATCGCCGTACGTGCAACCGATATGCACGTGCGTGAGTGTGTCGCCGACGATGACGCCCGCGCTGTCGCCTCCCCAGGTACCGCTCGACAGCCGACCTGCCTGCGGAGTGCCGTTGGTGGCGTCGGTACGACATCCAACAACGACCAGGGTGGCGACCACGAACAGCCGTGAATGCATCACTCGTTCTTCGCGCCAGGGTTTGAGGTTCCAGTCACACAGTATGTAGTACCCGGCTGGCGTGTCCACCCGTCACGTCCCGTCCCGCCGCTGGCTGGACACCCGACGCGCCGTCCATACCTTCCCGCTCGATTCGGAAGACGGTCTTCCCCCACCAAACCGCTCGTGGAGGCGCCATGCAGGGACTCATGATGGACGACTACCCCCTCACCATCAGCGCGTTTGTGAAGCGCGCTGAACTTCTCTTTCGGGACCGGGAGGTGGTGAGTCGTCGGCCGGACGGGTCGATTGTGCGCACCACGCTCGGGCCGTTGCTGGCCCGTTCCCGTCGGCTTGCGGTGGCGTTGCGGTCGCTGGGTCTGCAACGCGGCGATCGCGTTGCCACACTGGCGTGGAATCACGAGGACCACCTGGTGGTGTACTACGGAGTGCCCTGCTCAGGGCTGGTCACGCACACCTTGAATCTGCGGCTCCACCCGGACGACCTGGCGTACATCGCCACGCACGCGAGTGATCGCGCCATCGTTGTGGATGAAGTGCTGCTGCCGCTGCTCGAAAAATTCCGGGAGCGTACACCCATCGAGCACGTCATCGTGATGCGCACCAGCGACGCGCCCCTTCCCGCCTACGCGCTGGACTTCGAAGCGTTGCTGGCGTCGGCCGAACCGGACGGCACCGAGTATCCGGAGCTTGATGAACGTGCCGCAGCGGGCATGTGCTATACCTCCGGAACCACCGGCCGCCCCAAAGGCGTCGTCTACTCCCATCGGTCCAATGTGCTGCACGCGATGACGGAGTGCATGCCCAACGCCATCGGGCTCGGCGAGCGTGACACGGTCCTCGCTGTCGTCCCGATGTTTCACGCCAATGCGTGGGGGCTGGCGTTCGCCAGCGCCCTCATGGGATCCAAGCAGGTCATGCCCGGGCCGCATCTCGACGCCGCCAGTCTGCTGGAGTTGATCCGCCAAGAGCGGGTCACGGTCATTGCCGGCGTCCCCACCATCATGCTCGGCCTGTTGGCCGCGCTTGACGCGAATCCCACTGCCTGGGACACCTCATCGTTGCGCTTGATTCTCATCGGCGGAGCGGCCGTGCCGGAGAGCCTCATTCGCGCCTTCTCCACGCGATACGGTGTCGAGATCCTGCAAGGCTGGGGCATGACGGAAACGTCACCACTGGCCAGCGTCGGCAGTGTTCCTCCCAGCATGGACGCCGCAACCGCCGACGAGAAATTCCGCTACCGCGCGATGCAGGGTCGTGCGTTGCCCTTCGTGGACATCCGTGCCCGATCCGAGGAGGGAACGCTGATTGCGTGGGACGGCGTCGGCATGGGGGAACTGGAGGTGCGTGGGCCGTGGGTCGTGTCCTCATACTTCGACTCGCCGGACGGTGCACAGCAGTTCACCAACGACGGATGGTTTCGCACCGGCGACATCGTTTCCATTCATGCCGATGGTTGCATCCAGATCCGCGATCGCAGCAAGGACGTCATCAAGTCGGGCGGAGAATGGATCAGTTCCGTGGCGCTGGAGAACGCGTTGATGGGCCACCCGGCGGTGGCAGAGGCGACGGTGATTGCCGTCCCGGAGCCACGGTGGTCGGAGCGCCCGTTGGCCGTAGTGGTCCTGCGGAGCGGGCACAGCACCACTCATGCGGAGCTCGTCGCGTTTCTCGAACCGCAGTTCCCGAAGTGGTGGATGCCAGACGCGACAGAGTTCGTGGACGCGATCCCGAAAACCAGCGCGGGCAAGTTCCTCAAGTCCGCACTTCGCGAACGCTTCGACCGTCGGCTCCTCGACGGTTGACCAGGCGGCGTCTGGCGAGTTGGGTGCCGGCACGCGATCGTTGTTTGAATCCCGTCCCGCCGACCTGACCAGGAGAACGATCGTGTCCATGGAGTCGCCCTCGCATTCGCCAACGCCCGAAGATCTGCTCGACCAATTGCAGGCGGACCTCGGTCGAATGGACCACGATGCAGAGGCGTCCGGCCTCGACCGGCGGCAGTTCATGTTCTTCTCTCTGGTCGCAGCCGCAGCCAGCACGTTTGGCGCGAGCGCGGCGCAGGCGCAGCGTGCACTCGCTGCCGCCGGCAC
>JANNEV010000250.1:0-3793 GCA_031379145.1 Gemmatimonadaceae bacterium | reverse complement strand
CAGGCCACTGCGTCAAAGGCTGACGGCAGTATTGCGATGCGCACCGGAGCGCAGATCATGTGCGAAGCGCTCATCCGCGAGGGTGTCTCCGTCATGTTCGGCATTCCGGGCGGCTGCATCATGCCGTTCTACCACGCCATGCACGACTATCGCGGCGCGCTCCGGCACGTACTCTGTCGCCACGAACAGGGGGCTGGGCACGCCGCCGAAGGCTATGCGCGTGCCACCGGCCAAGTGGGCGTGTGCATCGGAACCAGCGGACCCGGCGCGACGAATCTCGTCACGCCGATCGCCGACGCGTGGATGGATGGCACGCCACTGGTCGCGATCACCGGACAGGTTCCCAGCTCCCTGCTCGGTACAGAAGCGTTCCAGGAGACCGACATCACCGGCATCACGGTGCCGATCACGAAGCACAACTACCTCGTGACCGACGTGCGGGACCTGCCACGCGTCTTTCGCGAGGCCTTTCATATCGCGCGCACCGGTCGTCCGGGCCCTGTCCTCATCGACATAACCAAAGACGCACAACTCGCGCGCCTGGTGCCCGACTGGAACGTGGCCATGGACCTCCCGGGGTACCGCCCCGCGTCTGTGAGGAGCAGTGTGTCGAGCAACGCCATCGCGGAAACAGTGCGGCTCCTGCAGCAGGCAAAGCGCCCGCTCATTTTGGCTGGCAACGGGGTCATTCAGGCCGGTGCGACGGCGCAACTTCGCGCGTTGTCCGAACACGCCGGCATTCCGGTCATCACCACACTGCAGGGCCTTGGGGCGATGCCGCACGACCACCCGCTCGCCCTCGGCATGCCCGGCATGCACGGGTGGGTGCACGTGAACCGCGCCATTCAGGCCTGCGACGTGCTGCTTAACATCGGCAGCCGCTTCGACGACCGGGTGACCGGCAAGGCCAGCACCTTCGCTCCGCACGCGAAGATCATCCACGTGGACATCGACGCCGCCGAAATAGGCAAACTGGTCCACACCGACGTGGCGATCGTGAGTGATTGCAAACCGGTGCTCGAAGCCATTCACGCAGCGCTGCCATCACATCAGCAGGATGCGCACATCGCGTGGCGGCGGAGCATCGCCGCCATGCGCGATGAACACTTACCTCGACAGGCGTACTCGCGTCGCGCCCGCACGGCGGCGTTGATGCCGCATGACGTGTTCGATGCATTCAATGCGGCGTTTCGCACACGGCAGGATTGGCGCGTGGTGACTGACGTGGGACAGCACCAGATGTGGGCCGCACAACTGCTCGATTGGAGCCGACCTCGCACCCACATCACCAGCGGCGGCGCGGGCACGATGGGGTTCTCGCTCCCGGCAGCCATGGCGCAGCGATCGCGGACCCTGAGCGCACCATCTGGGTGGTCGTCGGCGATGGCGGATTCCAGATGACGGCCTGCGAACTGGCGACGGTCGCCCAAGAGGGGCTCACCAACCTCAAGGTCGCCGTGGTCAACAACGGATACCTCGGCATGGTGCGACAGTGGCAGCAGTTGTTCGAGGGCAAGCGCTACAGTGGCACACCACTCACTGGGCCCAACTTCGCCAAGCTCGCTGAAGCGCACGGGTTACTCGGCATGACAGTCGAACACGCCGACGAGGCAGCCGGCGCGATCTCGGCCGCGTGGATGCACAATGGCTGCGTGGTCATCGACTTCCGGGTTGAGCGCGAAGCCAACGTCTTTCCGATGGTACCTGCCGGGCGAGCGATTGGCGACATGATGGTCACCGAGTAGCAGCGGGGCAACCTCGCCCGCAGAGTCGTTGTACTTCGCGTCAGTCTTACATCTCCGTTTCCCCCTTCACTTCGAGTTGCTCCGATGTCCCAACACACTCTCATCGCCCTGCTGCAGGATCGTCCCGGCGTCCTGCACCGCACCGTCACCCTGCTGCGCCGACGCGGCTTCAACATCACGTCGCTGGCGGTGGGCCGCAGCGAAGTGCCGGGCATCAGCCGCATGACACTCGTGGTCGATGCGAACGATTCCACACAGGTGGTAAGCCAACTCGATCGACTGGTGGAAGTAATTGGGGTGACCGATGTGACCCACTCGCAGGCGGTTCAGCGCGAGACGGCGCTGGCCAAGATCATCGCCTCACCGTCGCGGATCGCCCAGCTGACCGACATTGTGCGTGAGCATGGCGCGCGGGTGCTGCACGCGGGAGCAGACGAGCTGATTCTCGAGATCACCGATACGCCCGAGCGCGTGGAGTTGTTCATCGCATTCATCCGTCCGGAGGGCCTGTCGGAACTGATGCGCACCGGCCGCCTTGCGATGATGCGCGGCCGTACCCCCGCCCGCCTGGAGGCCCCTCTGCACTACCGCGACCAGGCCGACGGCGCCCCACATGAGGAAGTCGCCGCATGACCACCCGAGTGTTCTACGATCGTGATGCCGATGCCGCGCGCCTGCAGGGACGTCCCATCGCGATCATCGGTTACGGCAGTCAAGGACACGCGCACGCGCTCAATCTGCGCGACAGTGGTTGCGATGTGCGCGTGGGACTGCGCGCAGGGTCCAAGAGCTGGGCAGCGGCGAGCGCGGCCGGGCTGCGCGTGTGCACCGTCAAAGAGGCTGCCGCCGAGGGGCAACTGATCATGCTGTTGGCACCGGATACGGAACAACGCCACATCTATGAGCAGCACGTGCAAGACGCACTCACACCGGGCAAGACCCTGCTGTTCGCACACGGGTTCAACATTCACTTCAAGCTCATCTCGCCGCCGACCGGCGTGGATGTGGCACTGATCGCGCCGAAGTCGCCCGGGCACCGCGTCCGTGAACTGTACGCCGAAGGTGGAGGGACGCCCGGACTCATGGCCGTGCATCATGATCCCAGGGGCGGCGCGCGCGCCGACGCGCTGGCGTACGCCTGCGCCATTGGCTGCACGCGCGCTGGCGTGATCGAGACGTCGTTCGCAGAAGAAACAGAGACCGACCTGTTTGGCGAGCAAGCCGTGCTCTGCGGCGGAGTCTCCGCACTGGTCAAGGCCGGGTTCGAAACGCTGGTCGAGGCCGGCTATCAACCCGAGATGGCCTACTTCGAGTGTCTGCACGAGCTCAAGCTGATCGTGGACCTGATGTATCAGGGCGGACTGAACTACATGCGGTACTCGGTATCGGACACGGCCGAGTACGGAGACTATACGGCCGGCCCGCGCATCGTCACCGCAGCGACCAAGGACGCCATGCGTCAGCTGCTGGCGGAGATTCGTGACGGAACGTTTGCACGGCAGTGGGTGGCCGAAAACGACGCCGGCCGTCCGAACTTCAACGCCGCGCGTCGGGCGGACACCGAGCACCCCATAGAGCAGGTGGGTGTGCGGCTGCGCGAGCTGATGCCCTTTCTTCACGCGAAGGTAGTCCGACCTGACACGGGAGCCGCCGTTCCGGTCTCCGCGCCGGTGTCCGCACCGGCAGGCCATGTATGACGTCGCCAATGGCGTCAGGCTCGACATGCGACATCGTTCGCATCTTCGACACCACGCTCCGCGATGGCGAGCAGGCGCCCGGTTGCTCGATGAGCGTGGAAGAGAAGCGTCAGGTCGCGCGTCAGCTCTCGCGACTCGGCGTGGACATCATCGAGGCGGGATTTCCGGCAGCGTCGCCGGGGGACTGGGACGCGGTGCGTGCGATCGCCACCGACGCGCACGATTGGCCCACGGCGCCAGTCATTTGTGGATTGGCGCGTGCCACAGCCCGGGACATCGAAGCGGCGGCCAGTGCCCTCGCGAGCGCGCCTCGAAAGCGCATCCACACGTTCCTGGCCACCTCTGACCTGC
>JANNEV010000205.1:0-1838 GCA_031379145.1 Gemmatimonadaceae bacterium | reverse complement strand
GGCGTCGTCCGGTTTCCAGATTGCGGACGATCGCCTCGCCGCTGGGAATCAGATTGTCGGCCAGCACATACCACGGACCGGCGGAGAGTGCCCGTCCCTGGAGGGCCTCCTGCAAGCCACGCTGTTGCTCCGGTCGAACCGCGAGGTAGTCCGCAAGCAGAATCGTCTGCCCGTCCAACAGAAAGGGCGCCGCCGATCCAGCGTGCCGCGCCAGCAACGCGTCGACCAAAGGAATCAGTCGTTGCCGGAACCGGGCGGCCGCATGATACCACTCTCGGTCCCAATGCGTATGCGAGAGCACGTGTACGCAGATTGCCGGCGCCTTCGGGTCGGATTGCATCAGCGCGAGGGAGTCGGACCGTTCTTCGGTAGGCACGGGGAAAAGGTATCGTGCGTGTGAAGGTCTCGGGGATGCGGTTGACCCAGCGCGGCGCGGCGTCGAGCTTTCGCGCTCATCTCTCGCCCCCGCCATTTTGGAACTGCTTTCCGAACTCTTCGCCAAACTTCGTGACCTCCCCGCGCTGGTACAGTGGGCCGGTTACCTTGGCCTGACGGCCATCATCTTCGTCGAGACCGGCCTTCTGGTGGGTTTCTTCCTGCCCGGCGACTCGTTGCTGGTTACGGCGGGGTTGCTGGCGTCGCAACCAGATTTCGGCCTGAACGTGTGGCTGCTCGGTTTAATTCTGACCGTGGCCGCGATCGTAGGCGATACGGTGGGCTACAACATCGGGCGCGCGACGGGTCCGCGCATCTTCACGCGCGAGGACAGCCTGCTGTTCAACAAGGCACACCTGCTGCGTGCTCAGGCGTTCTACGAAAAGCACGGTGGTAAGACGATCATTCTGGCGCGTTTCATGCCGATCGTTCGCACGTTCGCCCCAGTGGTCGCGGGTGTCGGCCAGATGCGATATCGATCGTTTCTGGCGTACAACGTGATTGGCGGGGTGGCGTGGGTGTGGAGCATGTTGATGATTGGATACATTCTTGGTCGCACGGTACCCGGCGTCGCAAAGCATATCGAGAAGGTGATCCTTGTGGTCATCTTCCTGTCGATTCTTCCCGGCATCATCGGGTGGTGGCGCGAGCGATCATCCGCCGCGGCGGCGCAGTCGGGCCGCTGAGTCCATTCGTTTCTCACCGCTGTTCACCTTGTTCCCAGTCGGAGACGCTGTCATGGCCCATGTTCTTCCGCCACTGCCGTACGCCCCGGAGGCGCTCGAGCCCCATATCGATGCGCAAACGATGCAGATCCATCACGGCAAGCATCATCAAGCGTACGTCACGAATCTGAACGCCGCGATCGACAAGGTGCCGGAGCTCGGCGCATGGTCAATCGACGAACTCTGCCATCGCATCAATGAGGTACCCGAGGCGGTGCGCACGGCAGTGCGCAACAACGGAGGCGGCCACTGGAATCATTCACTCTTCTGGCGACTGATGGCACCGAGTGCCGGCGGCGAGCCAACCGGTGAACTCGGTGAAGCCATCGCATCGACGTTCGGATCGTTCGACGGCTTCAAACAGCAGCTCGCTGCTGCCGGCGTCGGTCGATTCGGATCCGGCTGGGCGTGGCTGGTCTCGGCCGGTGGCGTCCTCTCCATCATGAGTACGCCCAACCAGGACAATCCACTCATGGAAGGGAAGAAGGCCATCCTCGGCGTGGACGTCTGGGAGCACGCGTACTATCTCAAGTATCAGAACCGTCGGGCTGACTATCTCGCTGCCAATTCACCACGTTCCACCAGGCAGCGAGATAGTCAGCCCGACGGTTCTGATACTTGAGATAGTACGCGTGCTCCCAGACGTCCACGCCGAGGATGGCCTTCTTCCCTTCCATG
>JANNEV010000189.1:0-2685 GCA_031379145.1 Gemmatimonadaceae bacterium | reverse complement strand
ATGTTTTTCATCTTCGCCTGGGTCAAAGCCACCGTGCCGCGTTATCGCTATGACCAGCTGATGCGTCTGGGCTGGAAAGTGTTCCTGCCGATTTCGCTCTTCTGGGTTTTCCTCGTCAGCGGCTACCTCATGTACATAGGGCATTTCGAATGACCACCATCGCCCATCTCATCAAATCCTTCACATTGTGGGAATTCGTCAAGGCGCATTGGCTGACCTTGCAGTATTTCTTCAAGCCCAAGGCGACGGTGAATTATCCGTTCGAGAAGAACCCGCTGTCCCCGCGTTTTCGCGGTGAACATGCGCTGCGCCGTTATCCCAATGGCGAGGAACGCTGCATTGCCTGCAAGCTGTGCGAGGCGGTGTGTCCCGCGCAGGCGATCACCATCGAGGCTGAGCCACGCGAAGACGGCAGCCGCCGCACCACGCGCTACGACATCGACATGACCAAGTGCATCTATTGTGGTTTCTGTCAGGAAGCCTGCCCTGTCGATGCCATCGTCGAGGGGCCGAATTTCGAATATGCAACCGAAACGCGCGAGGAATTGCTCTACGACAAAGACAAGCTTCTTGCCAACGGTGACAAATGGGAACGCGCCATCGCTGCGAACCTTGCCGCCGATGCGGCCTATCGGTAAGGGCGGCGCATCGTGATTCAGGTACTCTCCTTTTATATTTTTGCCGCCTTGCTCATCGCGTCTGCCGCGATGGTGATTTTTGCGCGCAACCCGGTGCATAGCGTGCTGTGGCTGATCGTCGCGTTCTTCAACGCCGCAGGTCTTATGGTGCTGATCGGCGCAGAGTTTATCGCAATGCTGCTGGTCATCGTCTATGTCGGAGCGGTCGCGGTGTTGTTCCTATTTGTGGTGATGATGCTCAACATCGACTTTGCCGAACTGCGGGCGGGATTTGTGAAGAATGTGCCGTTGGGGCTGATGCTCGCGGTTGTGTTGGTGGCGGAACTTGTTCTCGGCATCGGCGCTTACAAGGCGGGTGCGGTTAAGCTCGGAACTCCTGATGGGACTGCGTCCGTTAGTGAAGTGCCCAATATCGAAGCCATCGGTAACCTGCTCTACAGCAAATATATCTTTCTGTTTGAAAGCGCTGGCCTGATCCTGCTGGTCGCGATGGTTGGCGCTATCGTTCTGACCCACCGCAAGAGCCACAATGCCAAGAGCCAGACCATCACCAGCCAGAACATGCGGCGTCCTCAGGATGCAACGCGCAATGTCAATCAGCCGGTCGGGCAGGGGGTCGAGCTATGATTGGTATCGAACATTACCTCGTGGTCAGTTCCATCCTGTTCGTCATGGGCGTGCTCGGCATTTTCCTGAACCGCAAAAATGTGATCATCATCCTTATGGCGATCGAGCTCATTTTGCTCGCGGTGAACATCAACCTGGTCGCGTTTAGCGCGTTTCTGGGTGACCTTACGGGGCAGATTTTCGCGATGTTCGTGCTGACCGTGGCGGCGAGTGAAGCCGCTATCGGGCTTGCCATCCTTGTCATTTATTTCCGTGGTCGCGGCACGATTGCCGTTGATGATGTCAACCGGATGAAGGGATAAACATCCAGTGACTTCAATCCATATCATCGTTTTTCTGCCGCTTTTGGCAGCGTTGGTCGCAGGCCTTGGCCAGCGTTTCATTGGCGCGCTCGCGGCAAAGACGATCACGACTGCGGGGCTGTTTACTGCCTGCCTGCTGAGTTGGCCGATCTTTATCGGGTTTCTGACTGGTAGCGAAAAGGCTTATGTCGAGCCCGTAATGACATGGGTACAGTCAGGCACCCTAAAGTTCGATTGGGAACTGCGCGTCGACGCTCTGACTGCGGTTATGCTGGTCGTCATCACCACCGTGTCAGCGCTCGTCCATCTATATAGCTGGGGCTATATGGAGGAAGATCCCGATCAGCCGCGCTTCTTCGCCTATCTGTCGCTGTTCACCTTCGCGATGCTGATGCTGGTGACAGCCAACAACCTCGTCCAGATGTTTTTCGGGTGGGAAGGCGTTGGCCTTGCGTCCTATCTGCTGATCGGCTTCTGGTACAAGAAACCGAGCGCCAATGCGGCGGCAATCAAAGCGTTCGTTGTGAACCGCGTTGGCGACCTTGGCTTTATGCTCGGGATTTTCGGCGTGTTCTGGCTGTTTGGAACCGTTTCGATTCCTGAAATCCTTGCCGCAGCGCCCGACAAGGTCGGATCGAGTATCGGTTTCCTCGGCTACCGTGTCGATACAATGAGTCTGTTGTGCGTGCTTCTGTTCATCGGCGCGATGGGGAAATCGGCGCAATTGGGTCTACACACATGGTTGCCCGACGCGATGGAAGGCCCGACACCTGTGTCCGCGCTGATCCACGCCGCGACGATGGTCACCGCAGGCGTCTTCATGGTCTGCCGCCTGTCGCCTCTGTTCGAAACAAGCCAGTTTGCATTGAACGTTGTGACCATCGTCGGCGCGACAACTGCGATTTTCGCGGCCACCGTCGGTCTGGTGCAGAATGATATCAAGCGAGTCATCGCCTATTCGACCTGTTCGCAGCTTGGATACATGTTTTTTGCAGCAGGCAGCGGAGCTTATGGCGTTGCCATGTTCCATCTGTTCACGCACGCTTTCTTCAAAGCGTTGCTGTTCCTTGGTGCAGGCTCCGTCATCCACGCGATGCACCATGAGCAGGACATGCGCT
>JANNEV010000187.1:0-2157 GCA_031379145.1 Gemmatimonadaceae bacterium | reverse complement strand
GCGATCGCGGCGCAGCAGCACTTCGGCGCCGCTCGCGTCGCGCAGCACGATCGTGTCGGTCGACTGCCGCGCGATCAAGCCGGCGAGGACGTCGCCGTCCTGCGTGAGCACGCGGGGCCCAACTTTCATCGTCTCCGGGTCTGGCCCGATGACGGTGGAGCAACTGACGACGCTTGCGCTGCTGAACGAGCGCGGTGGCGTGCTCACGCTTCGCAATCGACCGGGTGTCCGAAGAGGAACGTGAGGCATGCACGTGAAATGGGCCATGCACACGACGAGATGACGAGCACGACCTTCGCAGCGGCGAGACGCCCTTCGATCACATCTGCGTAGCGCGATGTGGCGGCAGCTCGTCGTCGCGCCACACGCGTCCAGCCAATTCACGCGTACATCGACCGCGCACGACGCGTGTACCGGTGGAAAGCCACCCCAAAACCAAGGATCGGCATTTCGCGGAGCGGCGGCCAATTCGGCAGCTGACGCGGCCATAGCACAACGCGACGGCGCGGGATCGGATACCTCAATTGGGAGATTGGCACTCATAGGCGACGAGGCGAAGGTGCGCGAGCAATGGCTGCGCTCTACGCGCCGCAGCGATCGTGCTGCGTGATCTGCTGCAACGCGAGATCACGTGCGAGAACCGAAGAAGGGAGCCACCCACGTGAGCAAGAAAATGAACAACGGAACTGTTTCGAGGCCGTGTCGCAACCGCGAGATCGCGAGACGAATCGGCCACGCGGCGCTCTTGGTCGGTGCGTTGGCGTTCGCTCAAGGTGCAGGTGCTGGGATCATCACGACGGGCGCGTTCTTCACGGAGCCAGGAGGCGTGCCAATCGGGCCGGGGAACACGCTGCAACCGGCGACGATTCTGTATGTCGGCGCGAGTGCGCCGGGGACGCTCGATGCTGACGACGGCAGTCGGCTGCAACTCTCGTCGCTTGTGTTGGGCACGAGTGGCAACGGGACCGGAGAGGGCCACGCGACGCTCACCGGAACAGGTACAACCGTGGAGCTGGTTTCACCTGGATTCATCGGTCATCCGTTGAACAGGTTGGAGGTTGGGAGTTGGGGCCGTGGGATGCTTCTCGTACAGGGCGGCGCGCGCGTGAATGGTCGCGCCGATGCTGCGGCGTGCGCCGGTGTCGACCACTACTGCAACGCGTTCGTCGGCAACGGCGCAGGCTCGGATGGAACGCTCACCGTCACAGGTAGCGGATCCAGTGTGGAGCTACTCGGCTACTTCGGGGTCGGCAACGCCGCGGTCTTCCGTCCGCCATTCGTGAACTTCACCTTCGGTACGCCCGGCGGCACCACGCGCGCGCAGGTCAACGTACTCGCGGGCGGGAGTTTGACTACGGACAATGGCGGACTCGCCCTGGGTCCTAGCGGCGAGATCCCGCTTGGAACTGAACGCACGTTTGCCAGCGTGACGATCGATGGTGCGGGCTCTACCTGGCGCGTCACCGGTGGCACCTCGCAGGCACACGACCCGTACGTAGTCATGGGGCATCACCGCAACTCCACCGCGGACATGACGCTCAGCAACGGTGGCGCGCTGATATTTGGTAATCCTGTCTATCACGCCTCGTTCTTCGGAGTGGCTCACGACGGCAGCCGCGCTGACGTCAACGTGAATGGCGCTGGATCACGCATCGCCTTCGAAGGCGAAACCGGAATCATGCACATTGGCGAGCGCGGCGGCTTCGCGACGGTGCGTCTGAGCGACGGTGCTGGGATCGAGCATCCCTGGAGCCTCGTGGTGGGCAACGCAGGCGGCTTTGGAAACCTCGACCTCGATGGGCCTACAACACGCGTGCTGGTCGACTCGGGTGCCTCGCCACTCGCCGTGGGTGGCGCATTTGCACCACAAGTTCGGATCGGCAATGGCGGCGTGGGTTTTGCCACGTTAAGCAATGGTGCGCAGTTGGACATTCGCACGAACGTGCGTCACGTAAACGGGCCGTTTCTGTTTGTAGGCTGGGAGCCCGCTTCGTTCGGCTCTCTCAGCATCGCGAAGGGCTCGGTCGTCAGTCTCTCCGCCGAGTCCGTTGCACCCGGCACGGCGGGCGAAGCGTTCAATCCCTTCGTGGGCATAGGTCGCTCCGGGGCGGGCAGCGTAGAGATTTCCAGCGGCGGCAAGCTGCTGATCGATGGCAG
>JANNEV010000146.1:0-9633 GCA_031379145.1 Gemmatimonadaceae bacterium | reverse complement strand
CCCCCCGCGGCGGCGGGGCGGCCGCCGTGGCCTGCGCCCACGGCGCTGTCCGCCGCGGCGGAACAGGCTGACACCGCTCCCGAGCAGGGAGAAGTGGGCGCTGCCGCCTCGTCGGCGGCAGGCGGCCCCGCTCCTGCACTTGGGGATATTGAGCTGGTCGCGGAGAATGCGCAGCTCCGCGCGCTGCTCCTCGAAGCGCGCGATCGGACGGCGCAACTGGGTGAGCGAGTTCGGTTCCTTCGCCAGCAACTCGGCCAAGGTGCGGAAAAATGACCGAGAGCGGCCGAACAGATCGAGGTGATGCGATGATGGACCCTCTCATGGACGGGAAGAGCGTCGTTCGGGTCAGGATTGTGGGGGATGAGTACATCTTGCGCACCGAGGCGTCGGCGTCACACACGCAGAGCGTGGCTGATCACGTCGACCGCACGATCCGCGCCATTCTCTCGGGCGGTGCGATCGTGGAGACGCACAAGGCGGCGATTCTCGCCGCCCTGCAGATCACGGACGAGCTCTTCCGTGAACGCGATTCGGTAGCGCAGATTGCCGCCGAGATGCGCCAGCTCGCGGCGGACCTTCGTCCGCTGCTTCCGCCGGATAAGCGCGGCGACGACTCCCCCAACGTCTGAAGCACCAACCTGAGCGAGCGGCACGCAGGTTGCGGTGTAGCAAGCATTTCCGTACGTTGCGCTCTCAAGGCGCAGTCAGTGGCCCCCCGTCGATCTCCATGGGATCGGTGATGCGAGGCGGGTGTAGGTCGCGCTATTTGTTGCAGACCGACTTTGAATCCGCGCCCTGACGCGGTGGAGCATATATCCCGATGGTTGATTTACTCCCCGCGCTGATCGGCGCCCTGGGACTGATCTCGGCTGTCGTCTCGTTCGTCGTCGGCCAACGGTCGGAACGAAAGGCAGAGCAGGAGAAGCAGCGGCGTGCCAAGGCGACCGCCGAGGAGACGGCGTCGCGCATCGTCGACGAGGCTCGCCGGGAGGCAGAGAACCTTCGGAAGGGCGCGGTTGTGTCTGGCAAGGAAGAGATCCTTCAGTTGCGCGAGTCGATTGAGCAGGAAGTTCGTCAGCGGCGTACTGATGTGGCGCGGGAGGAGAAGCGCGTCACCGAGCGCGAAGCACAGGTTGATCGGACGCGTGAGTCAGTGGTTGGGCGGGAGCAGGAAATGCAGCGTCGCCTCGCCGACATCGCGGAACGCGAGTCTCGATCTGCGCAGCGCGCCTTGGAACTGGAGAAGCTGACCGAGGAGGAGCGTCGCCGGTTGGAGACGTTGGCGGGCCTCACGTCCGAGGCGGCGAAAGCCGAGCTGATGCGGCGTATGGAGGACCTGGCGCTGGCCGACGCCGCGAGTCGACTGCGCGAGATCCGCGAGTCAGCCAAACGCAATGCCGAACGGGAAGCGAAGAAGATCGTTGCGCTCGCCGTGCAGCGGGTGGCGGCTGAAACCACCGCTGAAACGACGGTCTCTGCCGTCTCCTTGCCGAACGATGAAATGAAGGGCCGGATTATCGGACGCGAGGGGCGGAATATCCGCGCCTTCGAACTCGCCACCGGCGTGGATGTGATCATCGATGATACGCCGGACACCGTCGTGGTCTCCTGCTTCGATCCTGTCCGACGGGAAACGGCTCGTCTCGCGCTCGAGAAGTTGGTGAGTGATGGGCGCATCCATCCTGGGCGAATCGAGGAAGTGGTCGCCAAGGCGCGTAAGGAAGTCGAGATCGCGATTGTGGAAACCGGAGAGCAGGCTGCCTACGAGGTCGGCGTTGCCGGACTGCATCCGGAACTGATCAAGCTGATCGGGCGCATGCGCTGGCGGACCAGCTACGGGCAGAACATCCTGAACCACTCAAAGGAAGTCGCGTGGCTCGCCGGCATGATGGCAGCGGAGCTGGGCCTGGATGTCGCGCTCGCGAAGCGCGGCGCACTGCTGCATGATGTCGGCAAAGTGCTGACCCATGAGCATGAAGGCACGCACGTGCAGCTCGGCGTGGAGGTTGCCACGAAGTACGGTGAGAACCCGCTGGTCGTCAATTGCATTGCCGCGCATCATGACGATGTGCCCCACGAGAGTGAAGTTTCGGTACTGGTGCAGGCCGGCGACAGTATTTCCGGATCGCGTCCGGGAGCGCGTCGCGAAGCCTTTGAGACATACGTCAAGCGACTCGAAGGTCTCGAGAAGATCGCGTCCAGTTATCGTGGAGTGGAGCGTGTCTTTGCGATTCAGGCAGGCCGCGAGATTCGCGTTGTGGTGACGCCGGAGCAAGTCGACGATGCGCGCATGACGGCGCTTTCCGAGGAGATCGCCCGCCGCATTGAGTCCGAGTTACAGTATCCGGGACAAATCAAAGTCGTCGTGATTCGTGAGAGCCGGGCGGTTGATTTTGCCCGCTGAGCTGATCGACGGGAAGGCGATCGCCGCGAGCATTCGCGAGGAAGTGTCGCGTGATGTCGCGTCGCTCGCTTCACGCGGTGTCGTTCCGGGGCTGACCGTAGTGCTCGTTGGCGATGATGCGGCGAGTGCGACGTATGTGGGTGCCAAGGAGAAGGCTTCGGTTGCGGCCGGCATGGTTGGCGCAACGATTCGGCTTGGGGCTGACACCGCGCAGGCTGAACTGCTGGCACTCATCGAGCGTCTCAACGCGGACGACAGCGTGCACGGCATTTTGGTGCAGATGCCGTTGCCAAAGCATATCGATCCGGACGTCGTTATCCGGCACATCCGGCCGGATAAGGACGTCGATGGCTTTCATCCGGTGAACGTCGGCAAATTGCTGATCGGCCACACGGATGGCTTCGTCTCCTGCACGCCAGCTGGGGTGATCGAGATGCTCGTGCGAAGCGGAGTAGATACGCGTGGCGCCGAGGTCGTTGTGGTTGGGCGGAGCAACATCGTGGGAAAGCCGATGGCGGCGCTGTTGATGCAGGGACGCGCGGGGGCGGATGCGACCGTCACGGTCTGCCATAGCCGTACACGTGATCTCCGGTTTCACACCGCGCGTGCGGACATCCTGATCGTGGCCGCCGGGCGCGCGGAGATGATCACCGGAGACATGATCAAGCCCGGAGCAGTGGTGATCGACGTGGGCATGAATCATGTGCCCGATAGCACGCGCGTGAAGGGGACACGACTCTGCGGTGACGTGCATTTCCCGAGCGCCGCTGTCGTGGCGTCCAGGATTACGCCGGTCCCGGGAGGAGTGGGCCCGATGACCATCGCGATGTTGCTGCGCAACACGGTCCGCGCCGCGCAGCGGTCCGTCGCGACCGTCGGGTCGGTCTGATCCCATGGCTGGCCGTCGGGGGAGCACGTACGGGCCACCGGTCGCCGTCGCTGACGCGTCGCCGGGCAGCACGCCGGAGGCGGCCATCGCGGTGCATACCCTCACGACGGCGGCCAAAGACTTGATCGAAGGCGCCTTCCCTCCGCTCTGGGTGCGCGGCGAGGTGACCGACTTCAAGGCGCATCGCAACGGGCACTGGTACTTCGCGCTTCGCGATGCTGAAGCGCAGGTGAAGTGCGTGGTCTGGAGTACGCAGCAACGCCGAATGCCCGCGCCGCCGGACGACGGCATGCAGGTCGTGGCGCTCGGTCAGATGACCGTGTGGCCGGTGCGTGGGGATCTGCAGTTTTCTGTGAAGGCCCTCGAAGCGGCGGGCGACGGCCTCTGGCGCAAGGCGTTGGAGCTGACGCGGCAACGATTGGAAGCGGACGGCCTTCTCGACCCTGCGCGCAAGCGAGCGCTCCCGAGTTTTCCTCGCCGAATTGCGCTGATCACCAGTCCCGATGGCGCCGCGATGCACGACGTTATCACGGTCGCGCGATCGCGCAGTGCGGATGTGGAGATCGTGGTCGTACCGGCCAAAGTGCAGGGAGAGGGCGCACCGGAGTCTCTGGTCGCTGCTCTGAATCGAGTGGCGCGGTGGGACGGAGCGGACCTTCTGATCATCGGTCGCGGCGGCGGTGCTCGGGAGGATCTGTGGGCCTTCAACGACGAGCGGGTGGCGCGCGCGCTCGCTGCGTGCCGAGTCCCCACGATTTCTGCGGTCGGGCACGAAGTCGACATCACCATCTGTGATTTGGTCGCCGACGCCAGAGCCGCCACGCCATCAGCCGCGGCTGAAATGGCCGTGCCGTCACGGCGCGAAACCCTGGCGCGAGTTGACGCCCTCGGCAAACGTCTCGCCGCGGCGGCGCTTCGGCGCGAGGAGCGAGCGATGGCGGCGCTCGGGCAGGTCAGGAAGCGACTGACGCTGGCCGCCAGTCGCGTCGTGGAACGAAGGCGCGCCCGCCTCGAGTCCATCGCCGGGCGGCTCGACGCGCTGTCGCCGCTCGCCACGCTGGCGCGCGGATTCGCGGTAGCGCGGACGGCTGATGGCGCTACTTTGAGCGGGAGACAGCAGTTCAAGTCCGGAACGGTGTTCGATCTGTGGCTGCGCGACGGTATCGTCCGATCGATCGCGGAGCATGGACGCGACCTTCCGGATGGCCTGCCTACGTTCCCCCGATCGGAGTCCCCGTGACATTCGAGCAGAATCTGATCCGCCTCGAAGCCATCGTCCGCGACTTGGAGCGCAATGACGTCGACCTTGACCACGCCCTGGCGCTGTTTGAGGAAGGGATCACACATCTGCGCAGTGCAGGGACGGCGCTCCAGCAGGTGGACGCGCGCGTGCAGCAGTTGGTGGAAGCGGCAGATGGCTCCTTCTCTTTGGAGGAGATGGGCGGATGAGCGCGTGGTAGCAGCTGCGGGAGCCGATCAGGTGTCGCCGTCGCCTCTGTCGTTCGTCGACGAGCGGGCGGCTGTTCAGCGTGCGCTTGATGGTTTCTGCGCGCGCTGGTTGAGCGATCTTCCACCGCTGATCACGGAGGCGGTGCGATACTCGCTACTGGGAGAGGGGAAGCGGCTGCGTGCCATCCTCCTGCTGGAGGCGTACCGAGCTTGCGGCGGGACGGCCGATGCGCGGGACCTGGCGGCATCGGTCGAAGTGGTACATGCCTATTCGCTGGTCCATGACGATCTGCCCTGCATGGACGATGACGACGTGCGTCGCGGTCGACCTACCGTGCATCGGGTCTACGGTGTCCCGGTGGCCACCGCTGCCGGACTCGTCATGGTGCCGCTGGCTGCGCGTAGCGCTTGGCACGCAGCCAAGGCACTCGGCCTGTCAGACGTCGTCGCCGGAGCGATTGTGCGTGAACTCATGGATGCCTCCGGCGGGGGCGGCATGATTGGAGGCCAACTCCTGGATCTTGAGGCGGAAGGGGTACACCTGTCGCTGGATGCGCTGGAGCACGTGCATCGGCTCAAGACCGGAGCCCTGATCACCGCGTCGGTTTCGCTGGGCGCGCGCGCTGCGCTCGCCAGCGAGGCTCGCAGGAAAGCGTTGGCCTGTTACGGCGAATCCATCGGGTTGGCCTTCCAGATTGCAGACGATGTCCTCGACGTCACGGCCACTACCGATGAGCTCGGTAAGACGGCTGGTCGGGATTTGGCATTGCATAAGAGTACGTATCCAGCGCTTCTTGGAATTGATGGAGCGATCGAACGTGCGGTCGCGTTGGTTGAAGAAGGATGCGCGGCGCTGGCGGACGAAGGGTTGCTTACCCCGACTCTCGAACAGCTCGCGCGATTCATCGTTGAACGTCGCTCGTAGCCCTTTCTTTCCTCTGCACGGTCACTCGGCCGTGTCGCCTCATTCGACTTATCTCCATGGCCATCCTCGAACGCATTCAGTCTCCGGCCGATCTCAAGCAGCTGACGCGTGATGAGCTCCGCACGCTCGCTGACGAAATGCGTGCGCGTCTCATCGATGTATGCTCGCGGACCGGTGGTCACATCGGAGCCGGACTCGGAGTCGTGGAGCTCACGATTGCCATGCACGCCGTGTTCGATACTCCGCAGGACCAGATCGTCTGGGACGTGGGGCATCAGGCGTATCCGCACAAGCTGCTCACCGGGCGCAACGATCGTCTCGAGACGCTTCGCGCGGAACAGGGGCTCTCCGGGTTCCTCAAGCGCTCCGAGAGTCCGTATGACACCTTTGGCGCGGGACACGCTGCCACCGCGATCTCAGCGGCGCTTGGCATGGCGGCTGGCCGCGATGTGTTGGGCGAGAAGTTCAAGGTGGCCGCGATATTGGGTGATGGCGCATTGTCCTGCGGCCTGGCCTACGAGGGGCTGAACAATGCTGGCCACTCCGAGCGCGACATGATTGTCGTGCTGAACGACAATGAGATGTCAATCGCACCGAATGTGGGTGCGATGCACAAGTATCTCACGTCGATTCAACGCAATCCGCTGTACAATCGCTTGCGCTCGAAGATTGGGGAAATCGTCGACAACGCGCCGGGTCCGTTCAAGGGCGCGAGCACCCTGCTGCGGAAGTGGGAAGAGAGCGTCAAGTCCTTTCTGACTCCAGGCGTGTTGTTCGAGGAGCTTGGCTTTCGTTACTTCGGTCCGATCGACGGCCACGATCTCGACGCCCTTATCGAGACGTTCACTGCCGTCCGCGACATGAACACGCCGCGATTGGTGCACGTGATTACCAAGAAGGGCAAAGGATTCCCCGCGGGCGAGAGTGGCGAAAAGTGGCATGCGCTGCCCCCCGGTCACGATCCGACCACCGGAAAGCAACTCAAGACATCAACCGCGAATCCAGGCTACACGGCCGTGTTCGGCAAGGGTCTGACTGACCTGGGTGCCGAGCGGAAGGACATGGTGGTCATTACGGCCGCGATGCCGAGCGGCACCGGGACGGGTGGTTTCGGCAAGACGTATCCCGAGCGCTTTTTCGACGTCGGAATCGCCGAAGGTCATGCGGTCACGTTTGCCGCTGGCATGGCGACACGGGGATTGCGCCCGGTAGTCGTGATCTATTCCACGTTCCTGCAGCGTGGCTACGACAACATCATTCACGATTGCGCGTTGCAGCACTTGCCCGTGGTCTTCGCGATGGACCGCGCGGGCCTGGTGGGCGAAGATGGGGAGACGCACATGGGGATGTACGATATCGCGTACATGCTCGCGATCCCCGGCATGGTGGTCACTGCACCAAAGGATTCGGAGGAGATGCTGGGTCTGTTGCGTGCTGGTGTTGAGTACACTGAGGGGCCGTTTTGTCTGCGCTACCCGCGCGATGCGTCGCCGGACACCGCCCCGGAAATGGCCCGCGTTCCCGCAACACCGTTCGGCACATGGGAGGTGCTGCGTCGTGGTCGCGACGTCGCGATCCTCGCCGTCGGCACCATGGTGAACACGTCGCTGGCGGCGGCTGACGCGTTGGCGGCGGAGGGATTGGACGTGACGGTCGTGAACTGCCGCTATCTCAAGCCGTACGACGCGCTCACCCTCAATGCCGTGTTGGCCGACCACTCCCACGTGCTCACCGTGGAGGAGGGAACGGTTGTCAACGGATTCGGCGCGTACATGAGTGCCATTATTCAGCGTCTCGCGCCGTCCGTCCGCGTCGCCGCGCACGGCGTACCTGATCGCATCGTGTATTCGGCCTCTCGCGGCAAACAGCTATCAACGCTCGGCCTCGACGCGGTCGGAATTGCGGAACGCGTGCGTGCGCTGCACGAGTCAGAAGCGATGGCCGGCTGATGCGCGTTGGCGTCGTTGGCCATCGAGGGTATGTCGGGTTGCCCGCCATACTCGGTACACTGCTGGACATCGCCCCAGAGCTCGGACTCCAACTCGCTTTTGAGGAGGAGTTATGGGAGATCGCCGAGGAGGGTGATCGACTGGAGCACCCGGAACAGATCGATGCGCTCCTGACCCTCGGCGGGGACGGGACGCTGCTGCGGGGGGCGCGATTCCTGAACGGCTGTGAAGCCCCGATCCTCGGAATCAACCTCGGAAGGCTGGGGTTCCTTACAAGCTGCAGTGGCGAGGACTTTGAAGAAGGGGTGCGACGCTTTGCGCGCGGCGACTTTGAGCCGGAAGCGCGCATGGCGCTCACTGCGTCGACCCTCGACCGCTTCGGCGTGGAGCGTTGTCAGTGGCTGTCGCTCAATGACGTGGTGCTGCACAAGGGAGGATTCGCTCGAGTGGTACGCTTCTCCGTCTTCGTCGATGAGGAACCGATCGGCTCGTACTCCGCCGATGGATTGATCATCTCAACGCCGACGGGATCGACGGGCTATTCCCTCTCTGCGGGTGGCCCGATCGTGGTGCCGACTGTGGAGAGCATCGTGCTCACGCCGGTCTCACCGCACACGCTCGCGATGCGGCCTCTCGTGCTGCCGCCGTCGGTCGAAGTGCGTGTGCGTGCTGATGATGGGCCGGCGGAGCTTCTGGTGACGATCGACGGGCAAGTGGGCACCACATTCACGAGCGGTGAGACGCTTGTGATTCGTCGCGCGGCGACGCGCGTTCGCATTGTGCGATTCCCGGGCACCACTTTCTTCGCCCGTCTCAAGCGCAAGCTCGGCTGGGGCGGCTTGTCCGAACGCGACGGCGAGACGGCCTGAGCCGATTCGTCGCCGTGTCCCTGCGATGTATACGGGTTGTCCATGCTCGTTGAACTGCGCATTCGAAACGTGGCGGTTATTGACGCGGTGACGCTGCCGCTCACCGCCGGTCTGAATGTGCTGACCGGGGAAACCGGCGCTGGAAAGTCAATTATTGTTGGGAGCCTGGGCATGTTGCTGGGTGAACGCGCGGCATCGGATCGAGTGCGCGCGGGTGCGGAGAAGGCTACGGTTGAGGGCCTCTTCGACGCCTCTGGCCTCCCGACGCTGCACGAGTTTCTCGACCAGCGCGGCATCGACGTGGACGATGGCTTCGTCGTGCTGAAGCGGGAGATCGGCGCCAATGGCCGCTCTCGCGCGTGGATCAACGGAACCTCGGTCACCGCTAGCCTGCTGGCCGAGGTGGGTGCTCAGCTCGTCAGCGTGCACGGGCAGCACGACTCGCAGCAACTCATCGACCATGAGCACCAGCGCGATCTGCTCGACGCGTTCGTCGGTGCGTTACCGCTACGGGCGCGCGTTGCCGATGCGCATGGAACACTCGCCACGCTCCGCGCGAGAGAGCGTGAGCTGGAGCAGCGCCGAGCGGACGTCGAGAAACGCTCCGACTACCTCAGATTCGTGGTGGAGGAGATCGAAGCCGCTGCGCTCGAGGAAGGCGAGCTCGAGTCACTCGATCACGAAGTGCGGAAGTTGTCGCACGCCGAAGAGCTTCGTGCGCTCGCGTGGCAAGCCGCGGAGGCCATCGGCGGTGACGACGATGCGGCGCTGACGCGGTTGGGCGCGGTGCGCCGCGCACTGGCGGGACTGACGAGGATCGACGAAGCGACGACGCGGTGGCAGACCACCTTCGACGGCGTCGTGTACGCACTCGATGAACTGGCTCGAGACCTGCAGGAGTATGCGGAAAACACCGACGTTGATCCCGTACGCCTGAAAGGAGCGGAATTGCGACGCGACCTGCTTCAGGGGTTAATGCGCAAGTACGGTCCGGAGGTTGCGCAGGCGAGAGAGGTGGGACTGCTGGCCCGTGAGGAGTTGGACCTGCTTGATGGCGACTCCCCGGAGTTGCGGACACTCACCGCGGAGCGGTTGCGCACCGAGTCAGAGTTAGCGGAAGCAGCGAGTGAGCTGTCGCGTGTTCGCCG
>JANNEV010000243.1:0-45227 GCA_031379145.1 Gemmatimonadaceae bacterium | reverse complement strand
GTGAATGCGGACCGCGCCGATCTGCCCCACGTTGTACAGCCCCGCGAAGCTCCACGTCGCCCCCGCGTCGGTGCTCTTGTACACGCCGCGACCCGTGGAGACGTTGCTGCGCACGCCATCGGAGCCCGTGCCGAGGTAGACGATCTTCTCGTTGCTGGTGGCCACCGCGATGGAGCCCGTGGACCCCAGCGGCACCTTGCCGTCGGTGATCGGCACCCAGTTCACGCCACCGTCGGTGGTCTTGAACAGGCCGCCGGACGCCACGCCCATGTAGTACGTCTTGGGGTCCGAGGGGACGCCAGTGACCGAGGTGGCGCGTCCGCCCACGGAGTGCCCGACCAGGCGGTATTTGAGGCCGCGGAAGAGCGTGGAGTCGACCGCGGCCATGAGGGGGGCGGGGGCGGGTTTGGCGGGGGACTTCGCGCTGGAAGATGTCTGAGCCGACGACTGCGCGTCGGAGACACGCAACGCGACAACAACGGGGAGCAGCAGTGCGATGCGGCGATGGGACATGCGAGGCTCGGGAATGCAACAGGGGTATCAGATCGCCACGCCTCGCCGTATTTCGGCGGCGTGCAACACACAAATCTGCTGTCAGAATTCCATTCGCAATAGAGGTTTCGCCACAACGGTCGTGTACGGTCAGGCCAACCACACAGCGAGCGACACCGACCGAACAGGATTCCGTCCGGCCGGTGCGTGAATCGAGTCGACCGCCGCAGCCCGAGATGCGTTCAGTGGACCAACTGGTACTTGCCCGGCGTGTCCGTTACCTGGCGGAGGCTGCCTCACTCAGCAGGGGGCCGATATCTCTGGCGAAGAAGAATACAACTCGATTGAACGATATCCCGTTCAGGGTCCCCCTTGCCCAGCAGCCAAGCTCGTCAGGAGGGTCCCGTTTCGTACATGCTGGTTGCGCGTCCTGCGACGCGTTGAGCACTACTCGTTTGTCGGTGGTTGAGCCGATGATCACGAACCGCCAATTCGAGTTCGCTCTCTTGTCGACCCACACATATGAGAGCTTGTCATATACTCCGGCGTCCGGTTGAGATCCAGTAACTTTCAGGACACCGATGATCCGGCCGGCATCATCCGCGAAAGCGCTTGACGAAAGCTTGCCGATGTTCACCTCCGCTTGCACCCCTCCCAGTTTGCCGTCCAACAGGGACGAAGTCACCCTGATTCCTGAACCGTCAAGGCCGAGGTTTTCAGTCCAGCACTTGATCGCTTCCGCCGTGACAATCGACGAGTTCGTAATGTCGAGCTTTGCGAAGGGCGGTGCTTCGGTGCCCCCCCCCACCGGATCCGGGTACGTTGGGCACGCACTTGCCACACTCGCAGACGGCCGCGCCTCTATCGCAGTCTTCGGAGTCGCGAGTAGAGCCACAACGCAAGCGGCACCGAACGCGACACTCGCATGAGTTTTCAATGGGTGTCTCCTCCGCCTGAAGGCTGATTCTTCTTGTAGTTGTGGCATTTTGTTCCAACGCAAACGCATCCCTGCCCAGTCACAAGCACCCAAGCGTCAGTTGGGACGCCATCATCGTACTCGAGATCTTCGCTTGAGGTCGACTGCTTGTCAGGGGCCGGGAATCTCGGTCGCACCCAGCATGCCTTCCGTTTGTCATCCCTGCACTTTGTCACGTCGTCGGAAAGTGTCTCTTCCCATGCTTTCAACGATTCAGGCGTCGGTTTCTCCACTAGATGCACTGAACCGTGGGGAGTTCGCGATGCGTTCTTCGACTGCGCGGGATCGACTCTGTAGTCGGAAAGCACGCTCATTGGCAATGAGGGATCCACTGGGATAACTACGACGCGCCATTTCCGGCGAGGCAAGTAGTCAACCCAGATGTAGGACACGCCGCGGGCGAGTCCGTGCGCGTACGCTCGCGAAGTCTTGATCCTTGCCACGATACGGCCACGCCGGGCCAAGTCATAGAAGTTGAGTGAATCCGCTCCCAGCATCGGAATGACGTCGCCGTTCACACTTCCGTTGATGGCTACCAACTGCTTGCGCGATGATCCCGTCGCATCATCAACCAACCTCAGCGACTCGGCGTACGCGTTGAGCGAGTCACGGAAGGCCGCCCGATTTTCGTAAGCAACGCTGGTTGGATCCTCGCAGAACATCGGTGCCTGCACCTCTCCGCGAGCGCTTGGACGAATTTCAGGACATTGAAGCAGATGGCGGTCGAACCATCCCTGCACTGCTCCGGGCCATGCGAAGAACACTCCGGCTGACAGCCCGAGAAACACGATCGCGCCAACTCCGACACGGACCGCCCATCGCCTTACACTGGTGGTGCTTTCATCGGACATGAGACCGCCATTGGGTGGTGTGAACAGTCAACGAGGCCTTGAGATCGCTCCGAGGACTCTACTGGTGGTTCGAACTGCCGAATCGCCCCTGAGCTCAAGCATGGCGACTCCCCGTCGCAACGAGGCCGGACCTTGAGGAGTCTGGAAGAAACTCATCGGTATATTCTTCAACGAACTCACCGATTTGGCGAGCATTCGGTAGGCTGCAGCTGAATCGCCGACGGCCAGGAGCGTAGCCGCGCCCAGATACGCGCTCTCGAGGGGCACGTCGAATACTGCTCGTTCCTCGAGCGCCCGCGCGAATCCAACCAGCACTCGCGTGGCGGCGGCATCGTCGGCCGCGAGTTTCCGCTGAAGCACGAGTTCCTGCGGCGCAAGCGGGCCGCTGTGCGCCGGACGTACCCCGAACACCGGAAATCCGAGCTGGGCTGGAGCGTGCTGCAGACTGGCCAGGTACGCTTCTCGTCGTCCCACGGGAACCCACGTCCGAACCGTCTGTGCGAGTTGCGCCTCGAACGCCGTCAGCGAGTCTGCGGATGTCCCCGTCAACGCGTACCAATAAAGATCGAGCGCTGCTATCGCGACATCTCGGGGCAGCGTGATCGTTTCTCCGGAGAGCAGTTGGAATGGCCACACCTCGCTCGCGCGGTGCAGGAGTTCCCTCAGCCGTCGTCGATCTCCCGTCAAGGCGGCGATCGGCGCCAGCGTTCGCGCCGTTTCTCCCGTCTCCACCGGCACGGTCGCAAGAGAATCGAGCGCGCGCAGCAAGCGCAACGTGTCGCCCGCGCGGAGAAGCAGCCGCACTTCATCGACTGCATAGGCGGCGCGATCGACCTCGTTTCCTTTCGCACGTCGAGCGCGCGCAATCGCGTATAGCGCGGATCGGTCGGAGTCTCCGTCAATGTGACCAAGCCGTTCCAGCATCGCGGCCCTTGAGTGCCATGCCTGCGCGCCATTCGGGAACGCTGCGACCCATTCAATACTGTACGAGTCCAGCAAGCGACGATGTCGCTCGAAGAGCTGTGGCATGCTCGGAGGCTTCGCAGGAGGATTGCTGCCTGTGAATTGCTTCCACGGGAACGGCACATAGGCAATCGTGTCGCTCGCCAGTTCCGGCCACGCCAGAAAAGCCGGTCCCTCGGTTCCCGCAAGCCGTCCGGGTCGAAGCGAAAGCGACGTCGGTAGTACGCGCTCTATCCGGCCGACGCTCATCACTCGATCCGCGCGATACGCCAGCGGCACCACCCGCAAGGCGCGCAGATACGCACTCGACGCCGCCTGGAAGCTGCCGCGGAACGTGTAGCCGGATGGGCTGCGCGCGTCCCGAACGACGACCGGATCACGCGCGTGACACTCCCCCACGCCGAACCATGCCTCGAAATCCGTCGTATCGCGCTCGGCGAGTGATTGATAGCTGCTGCAGGCCTTCGGATAGTCCTCGTCCGCCAAGGCGAGCAGTCCCGTCGCGAGAGCCCGGTCACGAGCCGAGAGCGAGGCACCTCGCGCCACGGCACTGGCCGCTGCAGGACGCCACTCCGACGTGGGTTGCTCCAGCCACTCCCCGATCTGCGCCACTGCGA
Source organism: Gemmatimonadaceae bacterium (assembly GCA_031379145.1). Taxonomy (GTDB): domain Bacteria; phylum Gemmatimonadota; class Gemmatimonadetes; order Gemmatimonadales; family Gemmatimonadaceae; genus Gemmatimonas. The sequence goes on along the minus strand of JANNEV010000243.1, from coordinate 41,328 downwards.
GGCTCGCCTGCGGATACTGCGGATCGATCTCGAGCGCACCACGGTAGTGCTGCAACGCAAGCGAGAGGTTCCACGCAAAGCGCGCCGAATCGCCGCTCAGCTTCTCCGAAATGGCACCCATGAAGTCGGTGCCAAGAAAGGAAGTCGAATCCTGCCCCGCCGTACGCACCACCAAGCGTCTCGTGAGTTGCACGAATCGATCGAAGAAGGCAAGCGCACCGCTACCCACGACGCCAACCTCGACTCCTCGGACCGCGAACGCGGCGACCGAGATCGGATCGCCCTCTTTGATGTCACTGCGATACAGCTGCGCGCGAACGATCGTGCTATCGCCTCGCGCGACGACTTCGCCCCAGATGAATCGACCAGCAGCCAGCGACCGGGCTAGCGCCGCCGCGTCAGACAGTTTCGTTGGCATGCCACGAGCTGCGATGGCGCTCTCTACTCGAGCGCGATCGACCAGGCTGAGCCCGCCCTTCACCGGCGACAATGCTTCGTAGACCAGGTTTGCCGCGTTCGTCGGATTGAGCAACGTCGGTCCACCCACACCAACGACTCGGAACGGCAACACCGCGTAGCGCGTCTCGTCGAGCGCGGGGGTCCGCTGCAGCCAGACAAGAACCCCGACGACCGCCACAACACAAACCCCCAACGCCGCAATCCACCCTGCGCGCCGCGGACGCGCTGCGATCATCGCCCTTGTTTCAAGCGCCTCCCGAAGCTCGCGCGCGCTCTGGTAGCGATCCGCGGGCGACTTCGCGAGACAGCGCTCGATGATCGCGGCGATGCCCGCGGGCGCGTTCGGACGGACGACGCGGATGGACGGCGGCGGCTCGACCATGTGCCGAGCCGCCACGGCCTGCGGCGTGGCCCCCGCGAAGGGCGGAATCCCGGAGAGCATCTCGAACATCACACAACCGAGACTGTACAGATCGCTCCGCGCGTCAGTCTTGGGATCTGCCGTGGCCTGCTCTGGGCTCATGTACGCCGGTGTTCCGATCACCAGCCCTGTTGTCGACAGGTGGCGTTCAGCGCCACTCGCCGCCACGAGGCGCGCGATGCCGAAGTCCGCTAGAATCGCTCGACCATCCGCGAGCAGAATATTCTCCGGCTTTACGTCGCGATGTACGACACCTGCCTGATGCGCGTGCTCAAGACCTGCCGCGAGGCCCTTCGCGTGCTCAACCGTCTCGTCCACCGAAAGCTGCGTTCGCCGGTTGAGCAGCTCGCGCAACGTCCCGTCGACCACATACGGCATCACGTAGTACGCGTCGCCGTCCTCGACTCCGGAGTCCAGCAGTTTCAAGATATTCGGATGATCCAGCCTCTTGATGATCTGCACTTCGCGCATGAACCGACTGGCACCCAGTGCCATCGCGAGCTCTGGATGCAGTACCTTCACAGCAACGTGCGCGCTCGTCGCGCGATCGGTCGCCAGATACACGGTCGCCATGCCGCCGTGGCCGAGTTCGCGCTCGATCTCGTAGCGCTCCGAGAACACGCGTCCGATAAGCGACGGGCGATTCGCTCCACGACTGAAATCAGTCACCGGTAGCACCGGCTTGGCTTCTGAGTTCATATGCCGGAAGGTGCAATCTGCTCGTCGGGTTCTGCAGTGGAGGCGCGAGGGACTTCCTCGGCGCAATAGTATCACCAAACTGTACGCTATGAATGGCGGACGAAAGGCGGGCCCCGTCCGACGACACCATCTCGAGTGTCGGCCCGAACGATCCCGACCGTGGTACCTTTCACGCATCGTCATTACTTCCGCGACCGGTTCGTTTCCAATCGCCTCCCCCCGTGTCCATCGTCTCCGACCTCCTCACCCTCCTCGAGCTCGAACCCCTCGAGGTCAACATCTACCGCGGCATCAACCGCGACCTGGGCACAGGGCGCGTTTTCGGCGGCCAAGTGTTCGCCCAAGCCCTGGTCGCCGCCCGGCGCACCGTCGACGACCCGCGCGAAGCCCACTCGGTTCACGGCTACTTCCTGCGCGCCGGCGACCTCAAGGCACCCATCGTCTACTTCGTCGACCGGCCGCGCGACGGCGGCAGCTTCACCTCCCGTCGCGTCACGGCCATCCAGCACGGCGAGGCCATTTTCCACCTCTCGGCCTCCTTTCACATCCACGAAGGCGGACTGGAGCACCAGTCCACCATGCCCGACGTCGCCCCGCCGGAAGCGTTTTCCTCCGAACTGGACATCCTCCGCACGCGCGTCCACGAACTACCAGAACACCTCCGCGGGGTGCTCACGCAGGACCGGCCGCTGGATTTCCGCGCCGTGGTGCCGCACGACCCGATCACCCACGTGCCCGGCGAGCCGCTCCGCCAGGTCTGGTTCCGCTGCATCGACCGTCTCCCCGATGAACCGATCGTGCATCAGGCTGTCCTTGCCTACGCGTCGGACTACGGCATGCTCCCCACGGCGCTGCTGCCGCACGCGGTGTCGTATCGCGATCCGCGCCTGATGCTCGCCTCGCTCGATCACACGCTCTGGATGCACCGCGACTTCCGCGCCGACGAATGGCTGTTGTACAGCATCGACAGCCCCTCGGCGGGCGGCGCGCGCGGCTTCGTACGCGGACAGGTGTTCACGCGCGACGGCCGGCTCGTGGCATCGGTGGCGCAGGAAGGACTCATGCGCGTCAAGCACGAGACCTAGCCAAACGACGTGTGACCGGCGCACATCATCCGCCGGTCACTGGCAATACGAACCTCAACGTGAACCACTACGCCGTTACTACGGCCACGGCAGCACAATTACCGGATACCGCGAACGCATCTTCGGATCGTCATCACCGTCGAAATAGGCGTCGATGTCGCGCGCCGTCTTGGCGCGTAACGCCCGATCAGCGGCAGTGCCACCAGTCATTCCCTCCACACGCGACTTGAGCGCGGCCAGGTGCAACTCGCACACCGAGCGAACCTCCGCCAACGCCTCCGCATCGCCCGCCCGATCCAGCAACGTGTTCACCACCACCTGCTGCACGGTGCGACGCATGGCCTGATCGCCGCCGTTCGCTGACACCGGAGCACCCCATGTCCGGTTCACCAGCGTGCGAATGACCTCGTCGAGCGTCGGATTGGCCGCGTCACGCGCACTGAACAACACCAGCCGACCGGCGCGGTCACGCTCCAGAATTCCCTCAATGACTTCGGTGGCCAACCCACCCGCCAGCGTGACCTGATCGAACGCGGTGCCCGCGTAACCCAGCCACGCCATGGAACCATCGCCACCCGGCGGCACCGGCGGAATCATGGCCAGCACACGCTCCGGAACAGCCAACGCGGCGGGCTCCAGGGCGTCGAGCGCCACGCCAAGCGCACGACGCTGCGCGGCAGCCGGCAGAATCTTGGTGGGCGTCTGCCCGTCGCCACGCATGGCGTACGTGAAATCCATTCCTCCAACGAACTTCACCACGCTCTCCAGCGAGTAGCGATGGTGCAGATAGACATGGGCAAAGCGCATGTTGAGCAGATACATCGGCTCGCCCGGCTTGATCGCGCGCTCGTCAAACTTCTCAATGAGCAACCGGCGCACCTTGCTCGTCCGATCGACTGCATCGAACGCCGTGGCGCCTTCCTGCCATCGCGTGGCGTCGGGAATGGAGCCCTCCGCGCCGGAATGCTGGTCGGCAATAAACCGCACGTTCCGGGTCAGCCCGTCCTTGATGATCTTCTCGAGCCCCGCCTTCTCCGACGCCACGTCGGGGAACCACGTGTAGCCGTAACGCACCGTGAGCGTGTCCCACGCGCCACCCGCCGGCGCGTACGCCTGTGACAAGTCGAGTGTGCCGTTTGCCGTGAGCGAAATGATCGGGAACGGATAGTCCATCACACTGGTGCGACCCTGCGCCGACGCGATGTAGTTGTGCGGGAAGCCCAGCGTATGCCCGATCTCATGCGCCGCATGCTGCCGGCGACGCGCCATCGCAAACTGCTCGGCGCTCACACTCAGTCCTTGCGCGCCGGCCGCAGGCAGCAGGCCCGCGTAGATGTTGTAATCAATCAGCGAGCGCCAGGCGTCCATGCGCACCACCGTGCGCACAATCTCGCCGGTGCGCGGATCGGAGAACGACGGGCCCACACTGGGGCCGGGTCCGTTGCGATGAATCCAGTACAGCATGCTGTACCGGGCATCCATGGCATCCGCGCCAGCGGGCAGGTCACGTACGCTGAACGCATTCTTGAAACCCGCGGCCTCGAACGTCTTGCTCCACCACATGCCACCCTCGCGCAATGCCTCGCGGTACTCCGCCGGAATGCCGGGATCGAGGTAGTACACAATCGGCGTCACCGGCTCCGTCAGCTCCCCGCGCTGATACGCCGCCACGTCCTTGGGCACCAATCGCCAGCGCCCGGCAATGGCGTTGCGATAGGTCCCGTCATAGCTCTGCGAAAAATCGTAGAACTGCGGCCCGCTCACACCGGAGCGACCATCTCCCTGCCGGGCACGAAATCCCGCGCTGTCTGGCAACATCACCAGCGAATGGTGCACTTCCATCGTCACCGATCCCGCGTCGGGCGAGACACGCCGCAACTGCGCTCCGGGATTGTCCACGGCAAACGTGAGGACGGAATGAATCTCGGTGTTGCGCACAAACGCCTTGGTTCGCGCCGAATCCACCCAGCTCCGCGCCGCATCCACCCGCGCATTCCCTTGCTGGCCGCGCCGCACCGACTCGGCAATGCCGTACGTATCGGACAGAAAGAACGACGTGGCATCCACCACCAGCGTGCCATTCGCTTCCGACTCGATGGCGAAATTCGCGATCACCGACGTAGGGAATCCTTCAGCGGCAGCGCGCTGCTCGGCGGCGTTCTCGCCTGGCGCCCGTACTCCCAAGTTGTCCCGCACCAACAGCACGCGCTTCCCGCGTCGCTCGAAACGTACTACCACACTCGATCCCAGCTGCCCGCGATCGAGACCCAGCGCACCCATCCCCGTGGCCAGCGTACTCTGATGCAGGAAATCCACGTTCAACCGCTCCGTTGGAATTTCCAGCAGCACCTTGTTGCGGTCCGCATCTACACGCACGCCTACGAAGACGCGCTGCTGCAACAGGCCGACCTTTGCGCTGGCGAGCGTGCCAGCACGAGCAGCTGCCGTCGGTGTGCGGAGCAACGCAGAGGGGAACGCATGGAGCTGGCCAACCGCAGCCAACAGCGCCGCGCCTGCGACGAAACCACCGTGCATGGCGGCCGGAAAATGGCGAGGCATGCGCTTTGTTTTGATGATCACGGCTGCACAGTTCCAGGTTGAGAGGTTCCACTCGTGCTGGCGCCATTTTGGACGCCGGCCACCGCGAGGATGATCGCGGTCGCGATGCTGATCACCACCATCACCGTGCGCTTCCGCGAGTACTCCTTGACCGCAATGCGCTCGGCCAGCTTGACCGGCACGGCGACCGTGTCTCCCTTGGAGACGAAGCGTTCCCGACTGCTGGTCGTCGTCTGCTCAACGGTGAGCACGATCGTATCCGAGGTGGTGCGAATGATCACGCCCTCGATCTCACGCACGCCACCGCCAAGCGTCTGCCGGACGAACTCGCTTCCGGCGTCGTTCAGCACGACGCGTACCTCACCGGCAGCGGCCGCCGGCCTGGATGTTGCCACCGGCACATACGCGTAGCATCCCACCAGCGACCACGTCGTCAGCGCAAGCGTTGCCGTAGACGCAAAACGACCGGCCACGATTGCTCGTGACCGGTCGCTCGGAAGCAGTGAAATGCGAGAACGCCCTACTGGCACGACGCCGGACGATCCGACGACGGCTGAGGGGCCTTCAGGTTCTGCGTGCGCTCGTCGTACGAAATCGGGAAGAAGCATGGCCTGGTGCCTCGGGTCGCGACCCAGCGATCGGCGCGATCGTTGAAGCGATAGTGATCATTCAAGCGACGACCCTGCAGGAACAGGGAGACCGCGCGTTCGTGAATGAGAATATCGCGTGCGGCCGGGGTTCCCGTCCACGCCGGCAACCCGTCGACCGCCCGAATTGCGTTGATGCGCGTGGTGAACTCGGCCGTGTTGCCACTGGCCAGCGCGGCTTCCGCCAAAATGAGCAGCATCTCCTTGGCCGACGTGGCCGTCCAACCCACGTTCACCGTGGATGCCAGACGGCAGCATTCATCGATGTTCTTGGCCGTGACAGGGTCTGGCTGACCGGTGACTGGGTCCACCAGCCTGATGCCGGCGATTCCATCCAACGGGCGTGTACCCGCGCCGGTAGTATTGATGTATCGCGAACCGGCCCGAATCTCGAGCCGCGAATTCATCTCACTGCCCGTGGAGAAGTAGCCACCGTTATTCTGCGTGACCACGTCAAAGCGGTAGCGATACGCGTTGCTCCCCATCGCCGCGAGCGCCGCAGTCGCGTCGGCGTTGGCAGCCGCGTCGTTGATGAGCGCGTTCGTGGGAATTCCACGCGGCGCGCGGAGCGACGTCCATACGGCCTTGGACCACTTGGCCCTCGCCCGCATGCCAAGAATACGCTGCTGCAGCGGCACGTTGTTGGTGGCCTGGGCAACGGCGAGTCCCTTGTTCAGGTACACCACAGCAGTGTCGAACATCACGCGCATGTTGGCTTCGCCGACCGGGTCTCCGTTGACCGTGCGATCGGACGAGATGATGAAGTTTTCGTACGTCTCGCCGATTTGCACGTAGTTGGTGGCGGCCAGAAAGTACGCCTGCGCCAGGTCCGCACGGTTACGCAGCGAGTTGAGCTTGTCGTACCCCTCCAGCTTGGGAATGACGTAGTCGCCCAGCCAGCGCGACTGGCTCACGTACGAGTACTGCCCGTTGGTGTACTCGTTGAGCGGATCGCCCACGTCACCAACGTCCAGCAGGTTCCAGTATTCGCGAGACCCCACCCACGTGAGCTCGTCGGCTGCAGCGCCGATAGTGCCCACGATCTGATTGCCGGACGCGTTGACGGCGCCATACAGCCCGACGACCAGTGACCCGGCCGCGGCAGACGCCGTGGCGATGGCGTCCTCCGTGACGGCGTTGGGGTTCTTGACGTCGGTGGAAAAAATCTGGCAGGATGAGAGCGTGATCGCGCTGAGTGCGACCGCGCCAAGCGCGAGTTTGCGGCGCGGAGCCGCACCCACGATCGAGATTCCGATAGTCATTGGGCAGTGGTCCGGTTAGAAGCCGAGATTGAGCGCGAGCGACACACGACGCGGGATCGGGAGACCGAATCCGTCGGTGGCGTTCTGGAAGTTGTCTGCGAGTGTACCGGTCGAACCGCGTCCGTTTTCGTTGGACTCGGGATCGAGACCAGGATACTTGGTCCACATGAAGATGTTACGACCAGCGAACGTGATGGCCGCGTTCCGGAAACCGAGCTTGCTGGCCGTGCTCTGTCCGAGATTGTACGTGACCGCCAACTCGCGCCAGCGCATGAAGGACCCGTTCTGACCCTGATACAGACCCGGCTCAAGCAAACGGCGGTACTTGGTGATGTACTCGGTCGCCGCAGCCACACGCTGTTCCGGGGTGCTGGCCGGATTCTGCATGACCGATTGAATGTCCGAGAATTCCTTGCGGTTTGACCCGATGGACGGATGCTGCGAGGCACGGAAGCCGTCGGTCAGGTTGGACACCAGATAGCCAGTGCGATACTCGAGCGTGGACTGAATCTTCCAATGCTTGGCAAAGCTGTATGTACCGCCAAATGCACCGGTCCACTTCGGGATGTTGCTGCCCACGCGCTGCTCGAACAGGATGTTGCTGCCGTCGTAGTCGGCGAGCAACGGCTGCAGTGCGTTCTGCACTGCGGAGTTCTGGATGTCACGCGGCTGCGCGAAGTAGGCGAGCAGCTCTGCCTTGGTGGGCGCGGTGCCGCGGCCGAGGAAGTTGAACGGCAGCTGGTCGGCCGTGAAGCAGGTGATGGGCTTGCCCAGCTTGTTGGTGGCCGGTCCGCTGGCCCCGCACGCCGACGCCAGGCGCGGCTCGTAGATGGAACCCAGCGGATCGCCTTCCTTGAGGTACACGCGATAGCGCGCATAGCCGCCGGAGACGCGAATCGGCGGAGCGCCGCCAAGGCTCGTGAGCGTCTGGCGCAGGTATGCGGCATTCGCGAAGAGCTCGAGATTGGTGGTACCGCGCTGAATCGGGCTGCCACGCAAGCCAACTTCGAGGCCGTTGGCATCAATCTGTCCGATGTTCGTGAGCTGCGAGTTGCGGAAGCCACCTGATTGTGCGAACACGCGCGGCACGAGGGCGTCCTTGACGGACCGATCCCAGTACGTGAACTCAAGCGCCACGCGATTGTTCAGGAAACCCGCTTCGAAACCACCCTCAAGTTCCGTGGAGATCTCGGGACGCAACTCGCTGTTGCCAAGCTGCGACGGGAGCAGACCGGCACCGGCTGACGTGACGAGCGGAGAGAACGTGGTGAACTGGTCGAACGCGCCAGGCTGACGGCCAGAGCGTCCGAGAGCCGCACGCAAGCGGAACGTGGGCAGCAGGGTGGAGTTCCACGACTTGCGATCCGAGGGGACAACCGAGAGCGAGACCTTAGGGTAGAACACCCCGCCAGCACTCTTGCCGAACGCGCTGGAGAAGTCGTACCGGCCGCCGGCAGTACCGAACACCCAGTCGCGCCAGCCCACCTGCGTCTGGCCGAAGTAGCCGCCGTTCACCGTGGTGCCGAAGAACTCGCCAACGGTAATGTTCTGGCCGCCAGCACCCACCACTTCAATGCCGGGTCCCGGGAAGAAATTGGACGAGCCGGTCTGCGTGTTGGTGCGGTTGTTGAACACCTGCAGGCCCATCACCGACGACGTGGTCCAGTTCGAGCCGAAATCCCGGTTATAGGCGGTCTTTGCATCGAGCGTGAGCACGCGCGTTCCGCTGGAGAACGTCTGCCTGGCGCCGTCCGGGTTGTTGGACGTGAAGAGATCGACGTTGTAACCAAACGGCGAGAGACCGAAATCGCGCTGCGCCGTGTAGTCAAAACCAAGCGTACCGGTGAAGCTCAGCCGCGACGTCTGCTGATACGAGGCGTCAAGCACACCGACGTACCGCTGCGAACCGGTCTCGTTGGTCACCTGCATGGCTTCGCGCGCCGTGGCGAACGCCTGATTGCCGAACGGGTTACCAGCGCCAGAGCAACGGCCCGGCGAGAGGTAGGTGGACAGATTGCAGTTGGCCAGCTCCGGGCGCGCCATGTAGCTGAGCGAGTTCACGCCGTAGATGTTGTTGTTGTTTTCCGGCGACTTGTTCTGCGTGTTGTAGTAATTGTTGTTGAACTTGATGCGCAGATTCTTGGATGGTATCAGCGACAGGTTGGCCGAAGTCTGAATGCGCCGGACTTCGTCGGTGGCCGGGCCGAGATCACTGCCGCCGAACGGGCCGTTTTCCGTATAGAAGCGGCCGCTGGCGAAATACGTGATGGCGGCACCACCACCCTGCACGGACGTGGAGAGCACATTGCCGAGCCCCGTCTCCGTGAAGTAGTCCTTGAACACCGGCACTTCAAACACCTGGAAGGCCTTGAGCCCCGGGATGTTCCAGTAGGTAGCCAGCGAGTCGGCACGTGCCTGCGTGCGCGCGTAGCCGGAGTTCGGCGCAATACGGTCGCCGAAGTCCACGGCATCCTGCTGCAGCTGCATGTTCCAGCGCGGCGTGCCGCTGGATCCGGTCTTCGTGAAGAACTGGATCACGCCGTTGGAGGCCTCGGTGCCGTACAGCGTGGCCGCCGCGGCGCCCTTGAGCACTTCCACGCGCTCGATCGTGCTGGGGTCGATGTCGTCGATGCGCGACGGCGAACCGCCACCGCCGTTTCCGATGCCGTAGCCGCCACCGGAGTTCATGCGCACGCCATCAACAAAGATGATGGGCTCATTGGACTGCGACAGCGACGCGTTGCCGCGGATGCGGATCTTGGCGCCTTCGCCCGACAGGCCGCCAGACACCAAGCCCGAGACGCCAGGCTCGCGTGCCGTGAGGAGGTTCGACATGTCGTTGATCGGCGCGTTGGCCGGCGGCGTGATCACCGCCACCGTATTGCCAAGTCGCTTGACCTCGGTTTTCTGCCCGCTACCTGTCACGACAACCTGATTGAGCTGAATCGCCGAGACGGACACGGCGAAGTCGGCCTTGCTGATCTGACCCGGCGTGAGTGTCACGGTGCGCGTTTCGCGCGAGTAGCCGATCGCGCGCACACGGACCACCACGGTGCCGGTGGCACCAGACATCGGAATGCCGGAGATGCGATATCCGCCCTGCGCGTTGGTCATTGCCCCGAGCTGTGTGCCGTCAATGGAGACCTGAACGTTCTCCAGCGGTCGCGCGGTGGCGGCGTCCGTCACGCGACCTTCCACAATCGCAGCTCCCTGTGCGTATCCGCTCCCCAACGGTAACGACAGCGCGAGCGCTATCGCCCCAATGAATCGCGTCCAACGTGTGCAAGCAGGACTCGGCATCCTGGCCTCCTTCAAGGTCTGAGTGTTCACCGGCGGACGCGCCGGTCACGGTCTTGTACCGTTCAAGCGCGCGAATATGTGGGACAGCGAGCTTATCGGCAACCAACTTGTCCCGATCAGAAGCGGCCAGACCCAATTACAACCACAATCATCCCTCGCGGGTCACGACGAGCGCATCGGCGACAGCCCAACGGAACGACTCGTCCCAGATCCGCGGCGCTGAACGGCGCCCACGGGGGGGGGGCGCGGCTATGGCCGTCGAGACTCTCGAAGCGCCGCCGCGAGCTTCTCCGCCTCAGCATTCGTCGGGTCCAGAGCGAGGGACCGTCGTACCGACGCCTCGGCCCGCACAAGCTCCCCCTGCTTGAGCAGCGCCAAGGCGAGCTGAAAATGCCCAACCGCGAGCCCAGGATCTCGCGCCAATGCGCGCTCGAAGCTGGGGACGGCCTCGGCCGCGTTCCCTTCGCGCAGCAGCGTAGTGCCGAGGTTGAGGTAGCCAAGCGGTGCGGTCGGGTCGAGTGCGATCGCGCGCCTGAAGGCCTCGGTGGCGCCCGGAACGTCGCCGCTCTGCTCCAAGGCAATGCCCAGGTTCACCTGCGCCATGGGCTGTCGGGCGTCGGTGGCGATCGACTGTCGATACGACCGCACCGCGCCGCCGACGTCGCCGGCCGCCGCGAGCGACAATCCGAGGTTGAGCAAGAGTGGCGCATCGCCCGGAGCAATCTCCAGCCCTTTGCGGTAGGCCGCGGTCGCGCGTACCTGGTCGCCCGCGATGCGTGCGGCGTCGCCGACGCCACCAAGCACCATTGCCCAGCGTCGGCGAATGGCCGCGTCGTCGGCACCGAGACGCTGTACCTGTTCGCGCAGGAAGCGCCGCGTTCTGCCGTCGTTCCCCCGGGTGAAATGCAGCACCGCCAACGCCAGCGCTCGCACATCGAGATCGCGGCTCACCGAAAGCGACCGAAGGCTGTCGTCAGCACCCGCTGGAAACGCCTCCATGTCCGGCGCGGCGAATCGCTCCAGCCACTGCGCCATGCCGGCCACCTGCGCCGTTGCGTTGCCGGACTTCGCGCGAAGCAGCAGTGGCGCGGCAGACGCCGCGTCCGTGACCGAGCGCGCCGCCAGCACCCCCGCCACTGCGAACTCGTGCGGCTTGAGCTCACCCCACCACGCGCGCACCTGCTCGCTGTGCTTCGCTTCGCTGGTTCCCGCGTGACAGGTCGCGCATGCACTCGCAATGCCCAGCGACGAATCCAGTGCCGGCCGTGGAATAGCGATGGAATGATCCGATCGCGCGTAGCGAATCGCCCGGCCAAGCTCATGCTGCTGCTGATACGGCATATGGCAGGAGGTGCAGCGACTGCCGGCCGATGCCGCGGAGTGGTTCGTGTGCGCGGGCGGGTTGACCGCCTTGCTCGCGTGGCAGCTGGTGCACTGCCGATCGTCGGTGCGTCCGGGAATCGGCTCACCATACGCAGTGCGATAGTGCTGTGAATGGGGATCATGGCACGAGGTGCAGGTCATTCCGCCATTGCGATAGCAGTCGCTGGCGTAGTGACCTTCCTGATAGGCGAAGCTGCGTGTGCGGCCGTCGGCCGTGAACGGCGCGTCACCGAGCTGCGACAAGCGAACCGCATAGAATTCGGCCAGCGGCGCACCGGGTTGCCAGCGCGAAGCGAGTCGATCCTTGAGCGCGTGACAACTCATGCACGTGGTCAGCGACTGCTCCTTGCCTTGCGTGGCGAGCGCGGTCAGGCCGATGTCCGCCGTGCGCGCAGGACCCGTGCGCATGAGCGCAACATGTCGTGCCGCCGGTCCGTGGCAGGACTCGCAATTGATCGCGAACCCGTTGTCGTTGGACTGCCAACGCCGTGCGACGCTGTCGTAGGCCAGATCGATCTGACTGCCATGACACGACTGGCAATTGCTGAATCGCGGCTCGTCACCCAACACGCGTGATGGTGGCCAGTCGCCGCAATCGGCCAGGCGCAGCTGTGTAGTAATGGGCTGCCAGCCCTTTTCGGCGCGCGTACCGGTATTGCAGAACCACGTCCGACTCTGCCGGCTCCAATCGAACGGAAGGAAACGCAGGGTGCCATCCGCCTGCTTGGTCACAAAACCCTGCGTACCGCCACCCTCCATGTGACCGCCGCCAATCACCGCGTGCACCGTCAGCAGCGTGTCGCGCTCCCCGGGGCGTTGTACAAGAAATCCGAAACGGCCGTTTTGCTCACGCGGCAGCACCGTGGCGTCGCGAAAGCGCATCGGCGCGCCGTTGAATGGCGCAATGATACGCACGGCGCCCGGCGCTCCACCAGCATTCCCGTGCGTCGAGGCGCGCCACGCGGCGAACTGCTCGGCGTGGCACGACTGGCACGCCGCGGCCCCAGCGAACTCGCGTGGAGCCGGCGCAGTGGGAGCAGCGGGAATGGACACGGTGGTCAATGGCGCTATCGGATCGGCGCCATCGTTGCGTGTCGCGTCACCGCCGGTGCACCCCCACCACGCTACCGCGAGCACGCCCACACCCATGGCAGCGCGAAAGGTCGGCCGGCGAACGGTGCTCATGGCGCGCCAGCGGTTCGGGACCACGCAGGACCATCACACCGACACAGTGTGCGGACATAGCGCACCAAGCCACGGATCTGCCCGTCGGAGAGCGTGCCGCCAAAGGCCGGCATGCGCGCACTCCGATTCATGACCGCACCGCCGGAGTGAATCGTGTCGAACAGCGCGTCATCGCTACGCAACGCCGTGGTCCGCGCATCTGCATGGCGAGCGGGGGGTACGGGCAGGCGGGCCGCATTCGGCCCGTCGCCGCCGCCGGCCACGCCGTGACAGCTCGCGCACCAGCGCCCGTACAGCGCGGCCGGACTGGTGTCGACCGCCACGCGCACCGCCGCCGTGCTCTTATACAACACCGACGCGTCCCCGCCCAAATACCGAATGAGCAGCGCGCGCTCCGTCGCCGGCATACGCTCGCGCGGCATGGCAGCACCTGGTACCACGCGCTGCGGGTCGGTTATCATCGCTGCGATGTAGGCGGCAGACCGTCGCTCGCGAACCCCATCCAGCGCCGGAGCGATCATGCCTCCTTCACCACGCCACACGTGGCAGCCCAGGCAACTGCGCTTGTCCCGCAGCAGCCGTTCGGCCTTCTGCATGGCGAACGGGGAGAGCGACTCGGCCAAGCCCGGCCGTTGGGCCATCAGGCACCCAGGCCGCGTGAGCGCGATCGACGAGAGCACCAGCAGAACGAGGGAAGACATACGCATTGCGCACAGCTTACGCGCTGCGTAATTCATTGGCCATGCCCATCTACGAGTACGCCTGCAAATCCTGCCAGCACGAATTCGAGACGCTGGTGCTCGGCGGTCGCATTCCGTCATGCCCAGCGTGCGACAGCGCAGACCTGGAGCGCCTGCTCTCCCTCCCCAACGTGAAGTCGGAATCGACCCACGGCCTGGCAATGCGAGCAGCCAAGCGACGCGATCAAAAGGCCGGGAACGAGCGCATGCAGGAGCAGCACCTCTACGAAAAGAGCCACGACGACTGACGGTCGACGTGGCTCTCTGGCCCAGGCGCTGCAGGCACTCAGCTCAGCATGACTTGCACTTGTTGTTGTTCTTGGCACCAAGCCGCTCCAGAAACGCCAACGCCTCCAGAAACGGTGGAATGCGCTGCACGGGCCCGTTGGCCATGTCGGCGGTGGTCTGGCCCTTCCGACTGATGGCTTTCACGTCCGCGCCTTTGCCCACGAGGTAGGCGATCAGCACCGTGTCGCCGCGCGCCGCGGCATGATGGACAGCGTTGAACCCGTTGAAATCGCGCGCGTTCACGTCCATGTGCAACTCTTCCACCAGGTACTTCACGGCGGGTAGCCAACCGTCGGGCGTGTGGCGGTGTGAATTCGCGGCGAAGCCTTCACCGTAGCCCACACCGGAGGCCGCGTGAATCGCGAATGTGCCCGGCCCACCATTCGGCACCGGCGGCAGGCCCGACGGATCCTTGTTCGGATCGCTGTTGGCATCATCCGGCGAAGCGTCCGCGTTGAACGTGCGTCCCGCCGGCTTGAGTGTGGGCAGGTTCACGTCGGCACCGGACTTCACGAGCAGTTTCATGGCATCGACATCCGTGCCATACGCCGCTCGCCAGAACGGCGTCGCTCCGGTCGTGTTGACGCCCAGCAGGTCGAAGTTGTACGACATGTACCAGAGGTGTTTGGACAGGCGGGCGTTCACGTCAGCACCGGCCTTGATGAGCGCCTCCATCAGCTCCAGGTACGTTGTGTTCTGCTGCAGTTGTGCCGTGGGCTGCGGATAGAGTGACTTGGCCGCCCACTGCACATTGATGACCGTGTACAACGGCGTGGCACCGGCATCGCTGGCCAGCTTCGGGTTGGCTCCCTTCTCCAGCAGCATCCTGGCAAGGTCAAAGCGGCCGTTGATCGTGGCCATGAGCAATGGGCTGGTATGATCACCCTCACTCACCTGATTGACGTCCGCGCCTGCCTTGAGCAGGGCCGCTACCGACTCCGCGCTACCCTGACGCACCGCGAAGAGCAGTGGGGTGAGCCCGCCCTTATTGCCCACCAGATCGCCGTAGCTTCCGCTCGCATTGATGCGTCCACCGCCGGTCGTGTCTCCGGGTGCAGCACCGGCCCCGCGTCCACCGGGGCCAGCACCGCTGGCGGGTCGCGCCGCCACCGTGCCAGCGGCGGTCGGTGCAGCGGTCGGTGCAGCGGTCGGTGCCGCTGTCGCCGGCGCTGGCGCAGCCGTTGTTGTCGGCATCGACGGGGCAGGAGCCGCCACCGCGCCGGGGCCCGGCGGTCCACCGGCGGGATTGCCTGGCGTGCCAGGGCCACGCACTGGCGCCTCAGCCGACTTGATGGCCGCGACGCGGCGAGCCCGCAAGCCGAGCGCGGTGCGTTCCGCCCGCTCGCGCGCAGCCATGTCCTCCACCTTGGAGGCGATCTTCAGGTCCGCTCCCTTGGCAATCAGCAGCTCCACCGCCGCGACACGATTGGAAGACGCAGCCCACATCAGCGGCGTCTGCGCAAACGCGGTTTCCTTGGCGTCAACCTTGGCACCAGCGGCAAGCAGCGCCGCAACGACCTCGGCGTTCCCCTGCTCCGCCGCAAAATGCAGGGGTGTCGCACCGCCGGAGCTGGTGACGCAGTTGGCATTCGCGCCGGCCGCGAGCAGCGCCTTGACGGTGGCTGCCCTGCCGGACTTAGCGGCCAGATGCAATGGCGTGTAACTGCCGTTCCGCGTCGTGACTTCGAGTCGTGCGCCAGCCACGATCAACATGCTGGTCAGCCGTGCATCCCCTCGAGAGGCAGCCCAATGCAGCGCCGTCATGCCGTCCGGCTGCGCCGCATTCGCGTCCATGCCTTGCTTGAGCAGCACGCGCACCGAGACGGTATCGCCACGCATGACGGCATCTGCCACCGGCGACTCCGTGCGGTCGCCCGGTCGCACTGGTGCGGCGGCCGACAGCAGCAGAACGGCGCCAACGGCCGCGGCACCGCGCAGGAGTAAAGAATTACGCATTGGCCCGGAGCGTGAGCGGTCCAGTGCTGTCGCCGAGGCTCTTCTGGTCGTTCATGCCCAGGCTGTGCATGACACTGAGCATGGCGTTGGCCATCGGCGTGCCGTCGGGCGCCTTGATGTGCGTGTTGCCTTCGATGGAGCCACCGGCATGCCCGAGGAGAATGAGCGGGCAGCGCCGATGATTGTGCAGATTGGAGTCGCTCATCGGTGACCCGTACATGATGAGCGTTTTGTCCAGCATGTTCTGGTCACCCTCCGTGATCGCCTTGAGCTTGTCAAGGAAGTACGGCAACATCGCCACGTGGTACTTGTTGATGAGATTGAATTCCTTGACGCCTTTCTCCGTGCCGCCGTGGTGCGACGCGGGATGGAACGGCTTGTCGGAACCACTCTCGGCGTACACTCGGCTCGAGCCATCGCGCCCCATCTTGAACGAGAACACACGCGTGATGTCTGCCGCAAACGCGAGCGCCTGCAGATCGAACATCAGTTCCACGTGCTCACGGAACGAGTCAGGCACGCCGGCTGGCGCTTCCGGCAACTCGCGGACTTCTCCGCTCTTGTTGCGCGCTTCGATACGCTGAATACGACGCTCGACCTCACGAATGTCCTCGAGGTACTTGTCCAGACGATTGCGGTCATCCGCAGCCAGCGAAGTCTTGAGCGACTTCATCTCACCCGCGACGAAGTCCAGAATGCTCCGGCGCGTAAGACGACGTTCGGCGCGCTCGGCGCTGGACCCGCCAACGCCAAACAGCTTCTCGAACGCCACCCGCGGATCCCGGATGACCGGCAGCGGCTCGGTCGGCGACGACCAGCTGATCGAGTCGGTGTACACGCAGGCGTACCCGTACGCGCAGCCGCCCGCCTGATCCACATTCTCAATGCACAACTGCATGGACGGGATCGGCGTGTCCTGTCCGAACCGTTGCGCGTAGAGCTGGTCGAGCGACGTGCCCACGCGAACGTCGGACCCTTCGGTCTGGCGCGCATGCGCCTGCGTGAGGTAGGTCGCGCTCGACCGGAAATGATCACCGCCCACTTCGTTGGGCGAAAACGGTTCCGCGGCACGCACATCAGTGTTGCTGATGATGGTGAGGTATTTCCGATACGCATCGAGCGAGTTGATCGCCGTGGGCGAGAGATCGTAGTTCCGACCCGTCGCGGCCGGCGACCACAGATTCAGTTTCGCACCGATCTCGTTGCAGCCGGCGGCGCCGTGCACCATTTCGATGGCAACCAGTCGCGGCGCGTCGTTGACCTTCCGCCATCCGCCACGACCGGCCGGCATCATGGCTTCCAGGTACGGCAGCGCAATCGTGGCGCTCAGCCCCTGCACAAAGCTCCGGCGCGGGAGCGGCTTTCCACTCAGGTATTGCATGATTTCTGCGTCTCCGTCTGCGTTGATGGAATCAGCGACTGCCGCCAGCCGCGTCCTGCGCGCCTGCGTCTGCCTGGACCACTGTGGACTTCTTCATCCGGAATGCGTCGCTCTTGACGACGCCCCACACCAGATCCTGCATCCGATAGTTCCCCGCCTGCGCGTCCGCCACGATGCGACGGATTGCCGGGGTATCGGTGTACTCCATGCGACGACCAACCGCATACGCCATGAGGTTCTGCGTAAACGAGCGGATCATTGGAACGGGACGCTTCAGCAGCGCCTTCTGCAACTCCACCAGATTGGAAATCCTGGTGCCGTCGTAGAAATCACCGCGCGCGTCCACCTCCACGCCGTTCTCGCGCACGCGCCATTGCCCGGTCACGTCGAAGTTGTCGAGCGCCAGTCCGATGGGATCCATCATGCGGTGACAGGACCGGCACGACGCATTGTCGCGATGCATTTCCATTCGCTCGCGCGTGGTCAGCAAGCGGCCTTCCTTCGCGTCGGCCGTTTTCTCCAAGTCCGGTACATCAGGCGGCGGCGGCGGCGGCGGCGACCCGATCATCACTTCCATCACCCACTTGCCTCGCAGCACCGGCGACGTGCGATTGGCATGCGAGGTCAGCGTCAGGATGCTGCCATGGCCCATCAGGCCGCTGCGTTTGTTGTCCACGTACTTCACTTTCCGGAATTCCGGTCCCGTGATTCCGGGAATACCGTAATGCTCGGCCAGCCGTTCGTTCACGAAGGTGTAGTCGGCGCTGTACAACTCGAGGGCGCTCTTGTTCTCTCGAACGATACTATAGAAAAACAGCTCCGTCTCGCGTTTCATGTCGTCGGCGAGCTGCTCGTGGAAGTTCGGGAACTGCAAGGCGTCCGGCGCGACCTTGTCGATGTCCTGCAACCGCAACCACTGGTACGCGAAGCGCGTGGCCAGCGCTTCCGATCGCGGGTCGGCCAGCATGCGCTTGACTTGTGCCCGCAGCACCGTCGTGTCGGCCAACGCTTCGCGGCGTGCGAGTGACAGCAGCGCCGAATCCGGTGCCGAGCCCCACAGGAAGAACGAAAGACGAGACGCGAGATCAGTGCTGCTGATCGCGTAACGCTGACCCGCCTTGACGGCAGCCGGACGCGATTCGACGCGGAACACAAAGTGCGGACTTGCCAGCATCGCTTCGATGGTGGTGCGGATACCCACTTCGAATCCGCCCATCTTCGCACCAGTATCGTAGAACGTCATCAACCCTTTCACATCCGACGCGTTGAGCGGTCGGCGATACGCGGTGAGTCCCAGGCGATTGACAATCTGCTCGGCGCATGGCCGTGCTTCGGCTGCGCTGGTGGGTCGGCAGCTGAAAATGCGCTTCCGGCTCACCGTTTCAGAGACGCCAGTCGGATTGTACGGGCCGGTGATGCTGAAATGCTGCAGGTGCGCGCCGATGGTGATGGCCGACTGCGAGCCGATCTGCGTGTCGGCGATGCTGTGTCCGATGGGCGCGATGTTGTCGTTGACCGGCCCCTCGAACGTGCGCACGAAAGCGGCAGTGACCCGATGCGCGCCGGCCCGCACCTGGATCGGACGCGTGCGCATCTCCATGCCGTTCGGGTCGGCCTGCGACATGCCTCGGTCGATATCAATCAGTGCGGCACGCTCGCCGTCGATGGAAACCTCGACCTTCTCATCAAACGGCGCGGTGGACCCATACAACTGGCCGGTCGGAATCGCGTGCAGCGACACCGCAAAGACGTACTCGCCATCAGCCGGGAAATTGTGGATGGCCGACTCGCCACCGCGCGTCCCTTGTGGGGCGCCCTTGGCCGTTTCCGTTTGCGACGCAAGCCGGGCGAGTTTATACGTCGTGGTGGAAACGCTCGCGGTCGGATCGCCCACGGCCAGCCGACTGATCGCACTGGCCGCGTCCAGGTACGCGTCGAGCAACGTAGCCGACGGCATCTGCGCATCGGCAATGTTATCGAAATTCGCACTCTTGGTATCCAACGGCAGCCACGAACCGGCGTTGATCTCGAGTGCCAGCAAGTCACGAATCGACCGCTCGTACTCGGCACGGTTCAAGCGCTGAAACGTGCGGCTGCCCGGATTCGGATTGGCCGCGGCCTTGGCATCAATCAGCCGCTCCATGGCTTCGGTCAACTGCTGAAGCGTATCGCCGCCGGGACGATCACGGCCGGCCGGCGGCATCATTCCCGCCCGCAGCTTCACGATCATCTTCTCCGCCGTCTCGGCGGTCATCGCCGCATTGGCGACGCTGAAACTGGCGAGCGACAGATTGCCCAGCTTGCGATTGTTGCTGTGGCACGACTCGGCGCATGTGCCCGCGACGACGTCGTTCAACACCTCGATCGGAATGGACGGTGCCGTGCGCACGCCTGACCCAGGCGTGCGTCGGTCCGGCAGACGTCGATCCGCAGTGAGCCGAGTCGGCGCCACTGGAGTCACGCGCGTCCGAGGCGCTTCTACGGGACCATCATGAGCCGCCGATCCTGCGACGACCAGCAGCACACTGGCTGCGGCTACAGCGAGCGCCTTCATAAACCCGGACCTCGAGGTCTGTACGGCAAATGGGTGGGATACAACAGTTTAAGGTGCCCAGACCGGAACTCGCCGGCAAGTAGACTTGTCCAAAACGGCCGACACCGTGACACAGTTCCGCTCTTGCCGCAGGAACGACCGTGGCGCATTGTCTGCGCCACCACCCTCCTGCCTGATGTACCTACGCGGTTCCTACCGAAAACGTGGAGAAGTCCCCCGTGCGACTACGCCGCATTGCGACCGCTGTCATCGCGGCATGCACCATTGGTTTCCCGGCGGGCGCCCAGGGCGCCGCCCACCTCAATCCCGTCGCCGAGCTCCTCGCCAAGAAGCAGCCAGTGTTTGGACTGTACGCGCCGGCCAACCGTCGGGCCGGTCGCGGTGCCCCCGCTCTACCAGCCGACTCGGTCAAATCGCAGGCCCAGCTTGCGCAGGAAGCGCTCGCCAACCGAACGGCCGACTACATCTTCGACGGCTCGATGGAAGGAAACTTCGATGCCGGCTATGCCAGTTTCTCGGAGTTCGCCAAGGGCATGATGGCCGCCGGCCCCTCATCCAAGGACCGTTTTCGGCTGCCGCTGGTGGTCAAGACGCCGGAAATCGCCCCGGATACCATGAAGGCCGCCGAACGGATTGCCAAGCAGCTCAATCTCGGCGTCAGCACCGTGGTGTTCGTCGGCGTGGAAAGCGCCAACGAGGTGAAGCAAGGACTGGCCATGATGCGCTTCAAGTCCAAGGGCGGCATTCGCCCCGATGACGTGGGCAGCGCCCCCGCGTTCTGGGGCATGAGCGAGAAGGACTACAAGACCAAGGCGGACCTCTGGCCGCTCAACCCCAAGGGCGAGCTGACCAATTGGACGATCGTCGAGACCAAAGAGGGGTTGTCGCACATCCGGGAGATCGCGGCCGTGAAGGGCATCGGT
Source organism: Gemmatimonadaceae bacterium (assembly GCA_031379145.1). GTDB lineage: Bacteria > Gemmatimonadota > Gemmatimonadetes > Gemmatimonadales > Gemmatimonadaceae > Gemmatimonas. Next base: position 20,486 of record JANNEV010000243.1, on the reverse strand, counting down.
GCCCTCTTCCCCGGTGCCGGAACACTGCGTGGCGTCTTCTCGACCACCGATGGCACCGGCAAGCGCACCTTTGACGAGGCGGCGTGGGAGGGTGCGATTCAGCAGGTACTCGCGGCCTGCAAGGAGTTCAATGTGGCCTGCGGGTACCCGGCGACCGCCACCGACATCGAGACGCGCATGAAGCAGGGCTTCAGTGTCTTCGTCATCGGCTGGGGTGAGCCAGGATTCAAGGCGGTCGATATCGGTCGCAAGGCGGCCGGACGATAGTGCGGCGCACGAAACGGCTCACCCCCCGCGCCAGCAGCGCGCGCTTGTCGGTCGTGCTGGCCGCGCTCTTCCTGATCGCCACCGCGACCTCGGGCGGCGCGCAAACCGCGCCGCCGATCATCGGCCTGATCACGAAAACCGAAACGAATCCGTACTTCGTCAAGATGAAGGAGGGCGCGCAGGCCGAAGCGACCGCTCGTGGCGCACGGCTGCTCTCCGCGGGCGGGCGCAACGACGGAGACAATGCGGGTCAAGTGACCGCGATGGAGTACATGATCGCTGCCGGCGCGCGGGTCATTCTGATCACGGTCAGTGATGCCAAAGCCATCGTGCCAGCCATCAGCCGAGCGCGCGCGAAGGGCGTGCTGGTGATCGCGCTCGACAGTCCCACCGACCCGATGACCGCCACCGACGCGCTCTTTGCGACGGACAACTATCAAGCCGGAACGCTCATTGGGCAGTATGCGCGGCGCGCCCTCGGCAATGCCGCGCCTCAGATTGCAACGCTCGACTTGCTGCCCGGCCACCCGGTGGGCGCGCAGCGACACAACGGATTCCTCAAGGGCTTTGGTCTCGTTGCTCCGGCGGCGAGTGTGAACACACTCGGCAAGCCGGCGGGCGTGGTCTGCATGGCCGACAGTTACGGCGATCAGGCCAGAGGACAGACCGCCATGGAGAACTGTCTGCAGAAGAATCCGGGCATCAACGTGGTGTACGCCGTCAACGAGCCATCCGCCGCAGGTGCGCATAAGGCACTCAAGGCCATCGGGAAGGACAAGAGCGTGATCCTGGTGACGGTCGACGGTGGATGTCAGGGTGTGCGCGACATCGGCACCGGTGCGATCACGGCGACAGCGCAGCAGTACCCGCTCAAGATGGCCGCCCTTGGCGTCGAGGCAGGCGTCGCCTTCGTGCGCACCGGCACGAAGCCAAGCGGCTACACCAACACGGGCGTGTCACTGATTGCCGCGAAGACTCTGCCTGGCGTGGACAGCAAGGACGTCGCCGCGGGCTTAGCACTCTGCTTCGGCAAGAAATAGGCACCCGTTGAACGTTCGCACTCCATCGCTACCGAAACTCGGTGCGCTGGGGCCACTGGTGGCCCTGCTTGGAGCCTGCGCCATCTTCGCCGGCCTGAGCGACCGCTTTCTCACTGGGGATAACCTCGCCCTGGTGCTGCAGCAAGTCATGGTGGTGGGCGTCATCGCCATCGGCCAGACACTCATCGTGCTCACTGCCGGTGTCGATCTCTCCTGCGGCATGGTGATGGCACTGGGTGGCGTGGTCATGACCAAATTCGCCGGTGAACTCGGCGTCCCCGTGCCCTTGGCCGTGGCCAGTGGCATCACGGTGACCGCACTGTTCGGGGCCGTCAACGGACTGCTGGTTACCGCTGTCGCGCTGCCGCCCTTCATCGTGACGCTGGGCACGCTCAACATCGCCTTCGCCATCACGCAGCTGTTGTCGGATGCGCAAACCATCACCGAGCTCCCGGCTTCGCTCAGCGCGCTGGGCAACACCATACCCGTTGGTGGCTCGCGCGTGATGTACGGCGTGCTGCTGATGCTCGCGCTCTATCTCGTCGCGTGGTGGTGGTTGCGCGAAACCGCCGCCGGTCGGCACGTCTACGCGGTGGGCAACAACCCGGAGGCCACGCGTCTCACGGGCATCAATACGCCGCGTGTCCTGCTTGGGGTCTACGTGATTGCCGGCGCCTGCTACGGCGTTGCCTCACTACTGGCGGTCGCACGTACCGGCGTAGGAGACCCCAACGCGGGCCAGACCGAAAACCTCGACGCCATCACGGCGGTGGTGCTTGGCGGCACATCCCTGTTCGGCGGGCGCGGCAATGTGCTCGGCTCGCTGGTGGGCGCGCTCATTATCGGCGTGTTCCGAAACGGGCTCACGTTGATCGGTGTGTCGTCGGTCTATCAGATCCTGATCACCGGCCTGTTGGTGATTCTCGCCGTCGCCGCCGACCAATTGTCGCGTCGCGGCATGGGGGGACGATGAGCGGCAGCCCAACTGGCGAGGCAACGCGCGACTCCGCGACTCCGCGCAACGTGGTCATGAAGGCCACCGCCTTGGTCAAGCGATTCGGGCACATCACGGCCCTCGACGGCATGGACTTCGAACTTCGCGACCGCGAGATCCTGGCGGTGATCGGGGACAACGGCGCGGGGAAGTCATCGCTGATCAAGGCGCTGTCCGGTGCCCTCGTTCCTGACTCCGGCGCAATTCACCTCGGCGGCGCCAGGGTGCACTTCAAACGCCCCATCGACGCTCGACGGGCGGGCATCGAGACGGTCTACCAGGAGCTCGCCGTTGCGCCCGCCATGACGATCTCGGAGAACCTCTTTCTGGGCCGCGAGCTGCGGCGAGCCGGCATCCTCGGATCGGTGTTCCGTATGCTCGACAAGCGCCGCATGGACCAGCAAAGTGCAGAGTACATGGCAGCGCTCCGCATCGGCGTTGGCTCCATGACGCAAGCGGTGGAGACGCTCTCCGGCGGCCAACGGCAGGGCGTGGCGGTCGCGCGCAGCGCCGCGTTCGCCAGGCACGTGGTCATCATGGACGAGCCAACGGCGGCGCTCGGGGTGAAGGAGGGGAATCAGGTGCTCGAACTGATCCGTCGCGTGCGCGACCGTGGATTGGCCGTCGTGCTCATCTCCCACAACATGCCCCACGTCTTTGAGGTTGCCGATCGCATTCACGTGGCGCGGCTCGGCAAGCGCGCGGCCGTACTCGACCCGAAGGTCGTGCGAATGAACGATGCGGTCGCGGTCATGACCGGCGCACTCACCGCCGACGAGCTGCCGGACTGAACGTCGGTGGAGGGCACTCCGCAGCCTGTCCGTCGGTACTCGCGCGGTTGGCGATCGCGCCATGTACTTGAGCCTCCCGGATTCAACGTCCTACCCGCAGCAACACTCACATCATCTCAACGACCGGAGCAGAGGCTTGCTTCGCTATGCCATCAAGCGCTGACAACGGTCAGCCGATCGGCCCTCGTGACGGAAGCACAATTGGCAGGAGGCCTGCGGCGCGCAGCATCTCGTTCAGTCGCGCCAACTCGCGCTGAAAGGTCTGCTCCAATGTGGCAAGCTGTGCATCCAACTCACGCGCCAGCTGGACATAGACGCGTTCATAGGCCGCCGTTGGCCGCGCGTCTCCACTTTCGAGATTCGTGCGTAATCCTGTCAACCGATCATTGAGGCGAATAGGAAACGCAATTTTGTCCTTGGGACTCTGATTGCGCACCTGATAGATCTCCTGTTCCACCGCGCCCATGCTGCGCACGAATGCGTCAGCCACGTCTGCCAACCGCACGGACATGCCGGGTTCCACACCCACGGTATCGCGCGCGAGGCGCGCTCCGACACCAGCGCGAATGGACCGAATGCGAATGACCGCTTGGTTCGCTGCACTCTCCTTGTCGCGGATCTTACGCGCGAGCACAAATTGGGCGCGCAGATCGTCGTCCGAGACGTCGGTCACCCGAGGGTCCTTCGCAACAACCAAGGATGTTGTATCACGGTCTGCGCCGGCAGCACCATACGCCGTCACGCGAACGCGGTACCGTCCGGGCGGCGCCCACATGCCGCGGCGCGGATCGCCGCCCTCCAACACGATGCCCGGAAACACCGTGGCCCCGGTGTATCGCAGGTCCCAGTGACTCCGTGATATCCCCGCGTTACGCGGCCCGACGCGCACCGAACGCACCAACTGCCCATCGGGCTGCAGGATCTCCACGTGCACGCTGTCGGCACGATTGGCGAGATAGTAGTCGATGTCTGCCGCGTATATGCGCCGCACCGCCGTTGCCGGTGCGAGCGCGCGTAGCGCACGCGTCTCGGTGCCCGCCAACATCGCCGGTGTGAGCTGACGGAGCAGCGCGATATTCTCAAGGATCCAGAATGATCGACCATGCGTCGCGATGACAAGATCGCGCGCTTCCACGACAAGATCCGACACCTGCACGTCCGGAAGATTCTGCGACAGAGTGCGCCAGTGGCCACCGTCGTCGAGCGACACATAGACCGCGTGCTCCGTACCAGCGAACAGCAGCCCTGCGCGTACCCGATCCTCCCGAACCACGCGTACGAAGTCGGTGGCGGGAATACCGTTCGTGATGCGCGTCCACGTCACGCCATAGTCGTCGGTCTTCCAGATGTACGGCGTGCGATCGTCCATCTGATGACGTTCGGCGGCCACGTACGCGGCACCAGCCCGATGTGGTGAAGCATCGATCCGGCTCACGCGCGTGTTGGGCGGCAAATCCTTCGGCGTGATGTTTCGCCAGGTGCGACCACCGTCGCGCGTGATGTGCACCAGGCCGTCATCCGAACCGGTCCAGATCGTCGAGGTGTCGCGCCGCGACGGAGCGATGGTGTAGAGCGTCGCGTAAATCTCGGGTCCGTCCTGATCCAGAATGATCGGACCACCACTGTTCCCCATCGTGGCCGGATCGGCTCGCGTCAGATCCGGACTGATCTTCGTCCACGTACGTCCTTCATCCATCGTCTTCCATAGATGCTGTGAGCCGGCATACAGCACCCGGGGATTCAAGCGCGTGACCGCCAACGGATACGTCCAGTTCCATCGCTCTGGCATCACCGACGCCGGCTCCCCCATCACGATGCGCGGAAACGGTTGAACGTCGCGCGACTGGCCACTGCGTCGGTCAAAGCGGGTCAGCGTGTTGGTCGAACCGGCATAAAAGATGTCTGGAACGCCCGGCTTGGGCGCAATGTCAGCGCTTTCACCGCCACCCACTTCGTAAAACCAATCCCCGGCGATGCCCGCCGGCGGCGCGAGAATACCCCCGTCGCTTGCAACGCACGCCGTGCTGTTGTCCTGCTGCGCGCCGCACACGTGGTACGGCACATCGTCGGTGGTCGCGACGCGATACAATTGCGCCGTGGGATACCGCTGGGCGGTCCAGGTGGCGCCACCGTTTTCGGACACAACCGCGCCACCGTCATTGGCCTCGATCATGCGCCGCGGATTCCGCGGATCGATCCACACATCATGATGATCCGCGTGTGGCGCGGCAACCGTCGTGAACGTCGCGCCGCCGTCGGTGGATTTCTCGAGGAGAAAATTGAGCACATACACCGTTTCACGATCTTTCGGGTCGGCAGCGATCCGTAGAAAATAGAACGCGCGTTGCCAGAGGTTGCGCCCCGCGTTCACCTTCGCCCACGTCGCGCCAGCGTCGTCCGAGCGATACAGACCGCCATCGGTGGCCTCGACATTCGCCCACACACGTCGGCTATCTGCGCCAGACACGGCCACGGTCATTTTGCCGAGTGTTCCGCCTGGGAATCCGGCGTTGTGCGTAAGTTCCGTCCAGGTATCACCGCCGTCGGTGGATTTGAACAGCCCCGATCCCTCGCCGCCACTCCAGAGCGTCCACGGACGACGGTACACTTCCCACAACGTGGCGTATAGCACGCGCGCATTGTTGGGATCGACTATGAGATCGATGGCACCAGTCCGATCGTTGCGGAAGAGAATTCTGGCCCACGATTTCCCACCATCGGTGGTGCGAAACACCCCTCGATCGCTGTTGGAGGCGTACGGGTGCCCAAGTGCCGCGACGTACGCGCGATTGGGATCGACCGGATCGATGCGAATGCGCGAAATGGATTGCGTCTTCTCCAACCCGATGTGCAACCAATGCTTCCCCGCGTCCACCGAGCGATACACCCCGTCGCCTTGCATGACGTTGCCACGCAGTTCCGTCTCGCCCATGCCCACATAAACGACATCCGGCGCCGACTCGGCGACCGCTAGCGCACCCACGGACGAACTCCGAAGCTGTCCGTCGGTGACAGGCCCCCACGTCGTGCCGCCGTCGACCGTCTTCCACACGCCGCCGCCGGTGGCTCCGAAATAGTACTCGTGCGGTCGTGCGGTCGAGCCGGCCACCGCGATAGAGCGTCCACCGCGATTGGGTCCGATATTGCGCCAAGCGAGCGGTGCAAAGAGCGCGGCGTCGGCCGTGGACTGCGCCTCGAGGCCAGACGCGTTCGGCGCAACAAGTGCCAGCGCCAGAATCAGTGCGCGAAGACGCATCACTCGGCTGTTCTCCACAGGGACGTCGGCACACGCGGCGCAGACGTCGGCGGTTGGTAAGGGATCGTGACCACGTGATTTCTGGACGTCGGCTGGCAACAAGAACGCACGATGAGGAGAACCTTTCAAGGATTGGCCGGCGCACGGGCTGGTACGGGACTCCACTCGCGGCGTTAGCTTCCGAAATATGGGTGACATACTGGGCCAGCTGACCGCGGCGCTCGCGGACCGCTACCGCGTTATCCGCGAGATAGGCGCGGGCGGCATGGCGACCGTGTATTTGGCTGAAGACCTTCGGCATGGACGCGAAGTTGCCATGAAGGTGCTCCGGGCCGAGGTGGCGGGCGCGCTCGGTGCCGATCGTTTCCTGCGCGAGATTGCTGTCACGGCCCGTCTCGATCATCCCGGTATACTGCCGCTGCTAGATTCCGGCGATGCGGAGGGTATCCTCTACTACGTGATGCCGTTCGTGCGTGGCGAGTCGCTGCGTGAGCGGTTATCGCGCGAACGACAACTGCCGGTCGACGATGCGCTGGACATTGCACGCGCGGTGGGCGAGGCACTCAGCTACGCGCACGCGATTGGTGTCGTGCACCGCGACATCAAGCCTGAGAACATTCTGCTTTCGGGTAGTCAGGCACGCGTAGCCGATTTCGGCATCGCGCGTGCCTTGTCGGAAGTGCACGGGAACACACTCACCGGCACGGGAATTGTCGTGGGCTCGCCAGCGTATATGAGTCCGGAACAGGCGGCCGGTGATCGCGAGCTCGACGGGCGCAGCGATGTGTACGCGCTGGGATGTGTCCTGTACGAGATGCTCGCTGGACAGCCCCCGTTCTCGGGGCCAACCCAAGAGAGTCTCATGCGGCAACACCTGGTCACACCGCCGCCGGAAGTCACGCAGCTGCGACCGCTGGTGCCGCCGCATGTCGCACTCGCACTCGCGCGCGCGATGGCCAAGGCGCCGGCCGATCGCTTCCAAACGCCCGCACTGTTCGTCGCCGCGCTACGCATACTGACAACAGGCAATACGTCGTCTCCCTCGCTCGCGGCGCGGACCGTGGCGCGAGGCCCGAACCGTGTCACATTGCTCGTCGGCACGGCGGTGCTCGTCGTGGCCGCTGTTGGCAGCTGGTTCAGCCTGCGATCCGCGACCTCAGGCAAGGCCAGCGAGCGGCCGCTCCTCGCGGTGTTGCCGTTCCGCAATATCGGCTCGGCAGGAGACGAGTACTTCGCCGACGGACTCACCGAGGAGATTACCTCGCGCCTCACCACAATCTCGTCCATCGGCACGATCTCGCGCACCACGGCTCTGAGCTACAAGGGGTCCACCAAACCGTTGCGCGAGATTGCAAAGGAACTGGGTGTGACGTACGTGCTCGAGGGGACCGTGCGCACCGAACGACTGGCCGACGGCACCGGGCAAGTCCGCGTCACGCCGGAGTTGGTGCGCGCCGACGCCGACACCCCACTCTGGACCGATCGCATGACCGCCGGGTTGGCGCCGGGCGAGCTCTTCAAGGTGCAGGCGCAGATCGCGGAGCGGGTGGCCAGTGCGCTCAACCTCACACTGCGCGCTGGCGAGCGGCAGGCAATTCAGCGCGTGGAAACGGTCGATCCCGAGGCCTACAACGCCTACTTGCAGGGGCGGTTCAGCTTGGCCAAGTCCTCGGAAAGAGGAATCTTCGAGGCGGTGTCGCTGTTCACGCGGGCCGTCACGAAGGATTCAGCATACGCGCGCGCGTGGTCCGGGCTCGCCGACGCTTACGCCGCCATGCCGTACTTCCCCGAGGCAAAGGTCTCCGACTCGGTGGCACTCGCGAAGGCCGCCTCTGCAGCCAGTCGCGCGATTGCACTCGACAGTACGCTCAGCGAGGCTCATGTCTCACTGGGCAACGTGCTCGCCGACGGCAGCTGGCGTTGGGCTGATGCCGAGCGAGAGTTTGATGCCGCGCTGCGCCTGGATCCGGACAACGCTCGTGCGCGCACGTCACGCAGCGGGTTGATGTCGACGCTGCATCGCTACGACGAGGCCGTGGCCGAAGCCGAGCGTGCGGTGCAACTCGAGCCGGCGTCGGCTCCCGTGCGACACACGTACGCATCGGCGCTTGCGTTTATCGGTCGACTCGACGACGCGGCGGCCAGCGAGCGCGTGGCGCTCACCCTCAGCCCCGCATTTTTCTTCGCGCACATTTGGCTCGGCGAGATTGCTGCCATGAAGCGCGACTTTGTCACGATGGGACGCGAGTTCCAGTTGGTGCCGGCACTGGCCGAGATTGGAAGGGCGCTCGTGAAGATGGACTCGTCTGCGGCGTCGAGACGACCGGTGATACAGGCCATCAGCGCCATCCGATCATCCAATCCCGGGCTCGATGACGCACGGAAGGGTTGGCTCTATGCGGCCATCGGCGAAAAAGATCTCTCGCTAAAGGAATTCGAAACCGCCATCCGACATGCGTCCGGCTTGTCCGCGCTGCAATTCCCCACGGTACAGCGCGCCCTGAGATCATCGCCCCGCTATCAAGCCTTGCTGCGAACGGCGGGCCTCTCCAAGTAGGCCTGCGGCCAATGTGCAATGGCGAAGATCAGCGGTCTTCCGGACACCGCCGGGACACTTCCGGTCATTGGCCGAAGCCGTCGCCAGCGATCGCGAGGCCCGGTCTGGCCCGTACAGCGTGGGCCCAGCACCTTCCCTTCCCGCACTCAATCCCGCAACACGGGCAACGAGGCACTCCGGCGTGGCCCGGGCCGCCCGTGAGCCATCCTCTCAACTTGCGTGTATTCGCTCTGGCGCAGGGAAGCCAACCGCAGCAGACTGCGGAGCGGCCACGCCCGCGCCGACACTGCGCGGCGCCTGGCAGCGTTTCATCCCCGTCCGACGGAGCGTGTCCATGTTTCACCACATCGATGAGTTTGCAGCGGCGTGGGCGTTCGAATCGTCGTCCACCCAGAAGCTGTTCGATCTGCTCACGGACGTCTCGCTTCCGCGGGAAGCGTATCCCGGCGGTCGCACGATTGGTCGGCTGGCGTGGCATATCGCGACAACGATTCCTGAAATGATGGGCCGTACCGGCCTGCACATTTCGGGACTTCGCGAACATGACCCGGCGCCATCAAGCGCCTCCGCCATCGCCACTGCGTATCACGACGCGTCCGCGTCGCTGCAGGCCGAGATACGCTTGCACTGGACCGACGACACCCTCCTGCGCACGGACCAGATGTACGGGGAGGAGTGGACGCGTGCGCGTACACTTGGCGCGCTGATCGGGCATCAGGCGCACCATCGCGGTCAACTCACCGTGCTGATGCGCCAGGCGGGGTTGCGCGTGTCGGGCGTGTACGGCCCCGCCGAAGAAGAGTGGGCGGCCATGGGCATGGAGCCGCCGGTGGTTTAGCGGCGGTTTAGCGGCGGTTTAGCGGTGGTTTAGCGGTGGTTTAGCGGCTGATCGTGAAGACGTAGGCGGACACCGCCTTGATCTGCTCTTCCGAAAGCGGCGTCCGGCCGCCGCGGGCCTGCATCGCGAACTTGTGCGACGGATCCTTGATCTGGTCCATCGGAACGCCAACGGTCACGGTCTTCACAATATCCTCGAAGCTACCGCTGCCGTGCTGCCACTTTATGCCTTTGAACGCGGGCGCGTTGGCTGCGCCGACGCCCATTTTTCCGTGGCAACGCTGGCAGTTGCCGTTGTTGAAGATGGAGTCACCAAGCGTCACCATCGCCGCCGTGATGCTGGCGGGCAGTTTCGCTGCCGGCGCAGCCTTGGCCGCAGGAGCAGCGTTGTTCGACGCGGCGGTTGGAGCCGGCGCGGGCGCTGCGCCGGTCATGGCGCCCGACTTGGCACCGCTGGAACAGGCGGCAACAGCGGCCAGAGCCGTAACAACCACAGCGACGCGGGAGGCAGATCGAATCATCGGAAAGACTGGGCGGGAGGTTGGGAAACGGCGGCGCGAAGCCTCCGAGCAATGAGACTACGCGCGGACGCCAGAAAATGCTCCCTCGGCGTCGTGACGGCTAGACGTTGTTGGAGCCACTCCGGCGAGTGGCCGCCGGCTGCGATCCAACTGCCGCGACCCCACCGGCCGACTATGTTTGGGGGCTGCCGCACACGTCGGTGAGCGTTCGCCTCACCGTGCTTCGACTCGACACTACGCCATGGCCAGCCCGTCGCCGTTCCGCTCGCTCCCATCCGATCGCCGCGTCTCCCTGATTGCCCATGCCATCACCGCGCACAAGGGGGCTCGAGCCACGTACATCCAACGACTGGTGGCCCGCGGCGGCGGATTCCGCGCCGCGTCACTTCTGAGCTGGCCGGCGGATCGACTGGCACGTGAAGTGGTTCGACTGAACGCGCAAACCGCAATCGACGAACTGGAGCTGTTGCAGCTGCTGTACGTAGACCTCGAACCCGCCATCCAGATCACGTTCCTCGATGCGGCGGGCGTGTTGCACGAGAACGGCGTCATCGACGAGAAGCTGGAAGTTCCGTACGCCGACGCCGAGGCGGTGGCCCGCAGCGCGACCGCACTGATTGCCGCGCACGGCGCTGAGGGGCTGCACTACCTGCGCACCTTGGCGCGGTACAATCTGGCCGCGTGGCCAGCGCTCGATGCGGTGCTCGCCGCCGTGGATGCGTCAGCGTAGCGCGTCAGGCTCACGGGTACCGCGCCCCGCGACCCGATAGACGACGGCGCCGCTCACCAACGTGAGCATCGTCGCGCCCAACACCAATGGCCGCTGCGCCACCACGAACACCAGCATCCAGACACTCAGCGCGATGAACAACAGCGGAGTGAACGGATAGACTGGCACCCGAAACGGCCGCTTGAGCAACGGCTCTGTACGTCGTAAATGCATCAGCCCGACCACCGCAGCGAGGCTGGACAGATTCAGCACGAAACCCGTATACGCCAACACGGTCTCGAAGGCCCCGGTCAAGAGCAGCACCGCGACCAGTCCGAATTGCAGCGCGAGTGCGACACGCGGGACACCGTTCGCAGAGAGCGTGCCAAGGCGAGACAGTCGAGGCGTTCCGGCACAAACGGCCTGCGTGGCGCGAGAACCCGCGAGTGTGAGCCCGCTGATCGTCGCCACCAGCGTGGTGGCGATGACGCCGCTCATCCAGCGGCCACCGCTGGCGCCGGCAATTCGAGTGGCTGACAGTGCACCTACCTCGATCGTGCCGGCCAGGTCACCGATGGGTACCGTGCGCAGAAACACCCAATTCAGCAGCATGTACAGCGCCGCGACCACACCGACACTGGCCGTCACGGTGCGTGGAATGAGTCGATGCGGCTCCAGCACGTCGCCCGCGATGTACCCGATGGAATTCCATCCGGTGTATGCGTAGATCACATAGATCAATGACACCGCAAACGGCGCACTCCTGATTTCACTCCATGCCGAAATGGTCGGCGCAAACGACAGTGGCTGCAGCGGCCCACGACTGAATCCGACGACAACGAAACCAGCGATCAGCAGCACGGTGGCCGACGTGGCGACGACCTGTAGCCGGCGGGTCGCATGCCACGTACTCCCGTGTACAAGCGCCACGAAACACAGCACGCCGATGGACGCGTGCATTTCCGAGACCGCCAGCAATGGCGCCGCGTAGCGTCCGAAGGCGATTCCGGCCAGCGCGATCGGAGCAGCGAATCCCGCGGTCATGGAAACCCAGCCGCCCAGGAAACCGACCCACGGTGACCACGCACGACCCAGATACACGAACTCGCCGCCGGAGCGCGGCAACGCTGCGCCAAGTTCCGCATAGGAGAGCGCGCCCGTCAACGACAGGACACCGCCGATGACCCACAGCGCAAGTAAGGCAAACCCACTGTGCACGGTCAGCACCTGAAAACCGAGCGCGGTGAAGACGCCGGTTCCGACCATGTTCGACACCAACATCGCGAATGCGGTGGCCGCACCGATGCGACGCGGCATCACGCGACGGAGTACCGACTAATGGGCATGCGATCCCGCGGGTGGCCGAGTGACGGCGCGCGCGCCTGCGGTGAGGCTGTCGCTGGACGGTGGGCCGGGTGCGGTGCTCTCGGGGGTGTCGGACAGATGCTCCTGCACGATCTGCCACCGCCCGTTCTGCCGTCGCCAAAATGTGGTCCACGCGCCGCTCACGGTATGTGGTGTATTCCTCGGCGTCTGATGCGGGATGCTGTACGTGAACGTCATGACTGCCGCGTCCCACGTGACGATATCCACGTACGCCGAACCGAGCACGAATTTCGGCCCACGCATATTCTGCCCGACATTCTGCCAGAAGCCTGCGATATCGGTGGCAAGCGCTTCGCGAGTCGTGGTCACGCGACCGGCGGCGGCCGAGATCACTCGCCCGCTGTCGGCATAGAGACTCAAGAGGCGTGACCCGACCTCAGGTTGGTCGAAATCATACGCCTGAAGCACCAGATGCTGCAGCGAGTCCGCGATGAGGCGACGCTCCGCTGCGCTGACGCGCGTTGGATTGCGACAGCCCGCGCCCGCGAGCACCGCCAGCAGCCAAACGGAAAGGCGCCAGGCGGCGAGATCAAGCCGCCGGCCCAGAACACCGTGGAGGACATGAGTGATCGGCATACGCAAACTTGGCGACGAACTCGGACACGCGCCTGTCGTTGGATCAGGACACGGTGACGTCCTGAAATCGAGACACGGAAGCACTACCGCGCCGACCCCTGTCGGGCCGAAGGGGACGGGAGCTCTTGTGGCGCACCTCTTGCACTGCTCTGTTACACGGGGCAGGCGTTCCGCAGTAACGAGCGAGCGCAGGCGAGCGGCAGGAGTAACATCGGTATCAGCGCGTCGCGGCCCCTGCGGGCCAGGGAGGAGAGCGTGAAGATGATCACGTCGGTTTCCGCGCTATCGGCATTGGCCGCCGCGCTGGTCATTGCCGGCTGTCGCAACGACGCGCGTTCCGTGTCGGAGGGCATGACAGCGGATCTGGAGCGGGACCTTCAGCTCGCGTCGGCCGTACGCCCGGCGCGCTCGCAGGCGGTATCGGCCGTCGAGCTCACCAACAACGGGGGGCCAAGCGGTCGCAACCGCGGTGCCCGAGCCCTGGTGCGCACGCCGCGAGTGGCGCCCGTCGAGTCGCCGTCCACCACCAGCTCCGAAGTCGCGGCGGCTGGCGACCCGGCCGAGGAGATGGCGCCGCTGGCGTCACCAACCATGACCGAGACCGTGCAGGCGCCTGCGCCGGCCCCGGTGGTGGAACCGGTGGCGACCGCCGAAGGGCATGGCCCATATGTCGGCACCTCGGCTGGCACGTACGGCGGCGGCAGCGATGATGGCGACCGCGATCGGGGTCGCGGGGAGCGCGGTCGCGGGCGCGGAATTCCCGGTGTGATCATCCGCGGCGGTTCTCCAGGCGAGGACAACTGTCGGCCGCGGGGCGGCCGAACTGCTGGCGGCATGGGGGGCATTGGCCCGAATATCGGCACCATCGGAACGGTCATCGGCATCATGGGCGGGATTTCCGGCGGTAACCGTCGGTCTCCGTACCCGCGCTTCTAGCCTGGATTCGAAGTCAGTTCGCGTCGCAGCACAACAGCAGTCTCGCGGGGGCCCGTTGCTAACGGGTCCCCGTTTCGTTTCGGCAACGTCGCATCTGCAGCGATTTGACGGAGCGCACCCTGCAAGGCCCTGCACCGCGCGTTAACATCGTCCCCATCCTCCTCCGTCGTTTCCCCTACCACTTCGTCATGCACGCGGCCATCGATTTCGGTATCAGCAACACCGACGCCGTCGCAACGATCAACGGCGAGCTGCATCACTGGACCCGACGCTCCGACGGTGCCCCTGACGCCGACATCGTGCGACAGATCCTGGCTGATGGCGGTATCGATCTCACCGCCCTCCCCCAGCTGGCGGTGACCGGAGGTCGACATCGCGCCCTGCCGGCCCGCATCGGTGACTGCGCACTCGTCGGCGTAGACGAAGTCACCGCCATCGGACGCGGTGGACAGGCCTTGGCGGTTGGTGAGGACACGGATCCGGAGCGCCCCATGCTCGTGGTGAGCGCGGGTTCAGGAACGGCGGTCGTGACGGCGCGGGGGCACGATTACGTGCACATCACTGGCAGTGCCGTAGGCGGTGGCACCCTCCTCGGGCTCGGACGGCTCCTGGTGGATAGCGCTGACGCGCACACGATCGACGCGTTGGCCCAGCAGGGCGACCCCAATGGCGCAGACTTGAGTCTCAAGGATGTCATTTCCGGATCGCTTGGAACGCTACCACCGGATGCGACGGCGGTGAACTTCGGCAGACTCGCCCGCAGCGCGCTCGAGGTCAGTCGTCCCGATCTCGCGGCGGCGCTCATGACGCTCGTCGGGCAGGTCATCGCCATCACCGCCATTAACGCAGCCCGCGCTGAACGCCTCGATCAGGTGGTGGTGATTGGGCATATGACCGACATGCCAAGCTTCCGTCGCGTGCTGGCCCGAGTTGGAGCCTACTACGGCATGCAGCTGACACTGCCGCCGAACGCCGGATTCGGCACGGCGATCGGGGCGATGCTGCATCGATCCAGCGCCGCGCCTTAGCGGGCAGGCCCCTGCGCGGTGCCGTCGAGTGCGTGCAGGCCGATTCGTCTCCCTACGCCGTGATGGCCATGCGCTGCCCTTCGCTGTCGACGTCTCGCGAGTCCGGCAGCGACACCGCCAGCCCGCGCTCAATGCGGCTGGCGCTCCACAGCACCACCAGCGCGTCCAGTACGTCGTCCACGAGTACGCGGGCGCGCGCCCGGTTTGTCAGCAAACGATCGGCAGCGTCCGGAAACGCGGTGTGCAGCAGCGCCATGCGGTCTGCTCGACCGGTGACCGTTTTCTTGGAATGTCGCATTGGTAGATCGCTGTTCAATCGCGCGAAGCTCACCTCCGGGTGCACCTCGAACACACGGCACCGATCGTCCGGCGGTGCAAGCGCTGCGTCCACCTCGCGTACCTTGCGCAGAATGTTGAACGCCTGGATCGACATTCCCCGCTGGTGGATGGCGTGCGAGCGGCGCGTTGCCTCGGCGTGCGTCTCGGCCGTCAGGACGCCGCGAACAGGCGCCGGGAAAACGGAATGCTGTCGATACGGTCGCAGGAAGGCGCGCGCCTCGACATCACACCGGCGGGCGCCCCGGTCCGGCAACCCGATGGGCATGTCCACACCAACGATGGCCGTTGGGTACCACTGCAATATTGCAGCGAACGTCGCAAATTCACGTCCGACGATTGTGCCCGACTCATCGTCTGCGCTGACCGCGTACCACCCACCGCGACAGCCATCAACGCCAACGCACTTCATCAAGATGACCGCCTGCGCCGCATGAAGACCGGATTCAAGGGAAACAAGGCGCACCTGCCGTCAAAACCCTGCGTGCACTGCGGGCGAGCGATGACGTGGCGCAAGTCCTGGGAGAAGAACTGGGACAGCGTCAAGTTCTGTTCCGAACGGTGCCGTCGGGAGAGTCGTGTGTCGTCCCGCAGTTCGACGTAGCGCCGAGAGTCGCATCGGTCACCCGGCGCGTTGCCGCAAGTCCCGCGCGCACAGGTACCCGCTGCGGAGCCGCTCCTGCCGCTTCGCTACGCCAGCGCCTCGAACACGCCCGCGTCGCGATTCTTGCGCACGTTGTCCCACGCGAACCACTTCCCGTTCATCGCGACATACACGCCCGGTGGAAGGGTCTGCACAAAACTGACCGCGCTGCCCAGATTGAACAGGCCGTCAGAGCTACCGAACGCGTACGGCACCATGGCGCCGGTCAACACAATCGTCTTGTCCCGAATGCCCAGCGCGAGTGCGCGCGCTGTGTCGACCAGCGTGTCCGTGCCGTGCGTGATGACGATCTGCGAATCGGGACACAAGGCACACGCGGCCACAATGGCACCACGCTGCGCATCGGACATGTCCAGGCTGTCCACCATCATCAACACCTGCACCGTGACCGTGAGCCCACAGCGGCCACGCGTGAGCATCGCCTGCACGTGTGTCTCGCGGAAGTCGAGGGTACCGCGGAGTTCGTCGTACTCCTTGTCGAACGTTCCGCCGGTGACGAAGACCCGTACGGTCATGTTGGATACCGGTGGCGCGCTATTGGGGCGAAGCAATGTGGCATCGTCAGATGGGCTGCGTAGGAAGACTCGGTCGCTCACCGGCCTCGGGTTGGTTGCGCATGTGGTCGGCCAGCTCGTGCAAGCGCGGCCGCAGCGCGGTGCGAACGCGCTCGGGCATCGGGTGCTCGTCGAGCGCGGCGTCCATGCACCACAGCCATTCGTCGCGTTCAACGGCACCAATGGCAAACGGGAAATGTCGCATGCGTAGCCGAGGATGCCCGAAGCGCTCCACATACACCGGCGGACCTCCGGTCCAGCCCGTGAGGAACAGGTGCAGCTTCTCGCGTGATACTTTGAGACTTGTTGCGTGCAGCGCTCGTACGTGTACTGCCTCCGGGGCGCTGTCCATCAGGTCGTAGAAGCGGTCCACCAGACGGCGAATACCGGCGTCGCCGCCCAGCAGCTCGAAATGCGTTGATTCAGTTGAAGACATACGGGAATCTCGTCAGCGCCACCGGCCAGTTCCAGCACTATGCCAAACGCCGACCTTTTCCCGAGTCAACACGTCGGCCTCAGGAGCCAGATGCCCAACAGCGTAGTTCCGAAGTCATTGCACCGTGTGACACGAACGGCAAAGTCGCAACTGACCATGCTGACCAGCGCGGTCGGCGCGGCGTGGCTCGGTTTCGCGGCGACCATCGTGTCCGGTGGCGCGTTGCTCTCCTTCGGCATCGTGCCGCGCAGCGTCAGCGGACTCCGCGGCATCCTGTTCGCCCCGTTCCTGCACGGCAGTTTCAATCACCTGCTCTCCAACACCGTTCCATTCCTGGTACTCGGCTGGCTGGTCATGCTCCGCGATACGCGCCACTTCGGCCGCGTAACGCTCGCCGCCATGCTCGGCTCGGGATTGCTGTCCTGGTTACTGGGCGCCCCGGGGTCGGTACATATCGGAGCCAGCGGCGTCATCTTCGGATATCTCGGGTTTCTGATGCTCAGCGGCTGGTATGCGCGGACCCTGGGCAGTGTGCTCCTCAGCATAGGCGTCACGGCCGCATGGGGCGGTGTGGTGCTCGGGGTGCTGCCCACCACCCCCGGGGTGAGCTGGCAAGGTCACCTGGGAGGCTTTCTCGGGGGCGTCCTCGCCGCCCGAGCGTTCAGGATCAAGTAGCAGAGCCCAATGCCGCGCTCGGCGCGGACGGGCGGGGCGGCGGGGCCATACGAACCATGGCCTTCCATATCACCGTGCCCAACAGCAATGCCCACGCGTACCCGTACGGTGCGAATGCGGCGGTCACCCCACAGGCCAGAGCCAGCGCGAACGCGCGCTTGTCCACCCACTGGTCGCGAACCAGTAGAAGAACCACGCCCGCTTCCACCAACAGAAGTGCGCCCAGCATCGGACCGGGAAAGAGGCGCGCAAACGCCGACGGATCGCCCACCAGGAAAAGTCCCGCCAAAACCAGAAAGAGCCCGTAGATGACGGCACTTCCGCCGGTTCTTGCGCCGAACGCGTAGTGGCCGGCCACGCCGCCGCTGCCATGACAGACGGGCAGACCGCCCAAGGGCGCCGCGGCCAGGTTCATGAGGGCGTACGTGGTTCCGATGCGACGAACTGTGAGCGGTGCGCGAGTGGGGAACAGGTCCGCAACGACCTGTCGCGTGGCAAGCACGGAATTCCCCAGCGATAGCGCCAACTGCGGCACGGCGAGCAACAGACTCGCGCGGGCAAACTCGTCACCAGTTGGCCAGCGGGACGGTAGAACCGGCAGACGAAAGCCGAACGGCAGTGACACGTCCGCCGGCCACTGTACGGCCGCATAGGCGAAGCCAAGTGCCAGCACGACCAATGCCCCCGGCACGTGCCGGTTCTCGCGCAACCACAACACCACACCCAGCGCGACCGCGGCCAACCACCATCCGCGTACGCCCTCACTCGGCATGAATCTGGTCAAGGCCAGATTGGCCAGCTGCAGGCCGAGCCCGACCTGTATGCCCCGCACGACGGCTTTGGGCACCGTTCGCGCAATCCACGCCAACGCGCCCGAATTGGCCAGCACGAGCATGACCAGTCCCACCACCAATCCGCCGGCTGCCAGGAGCGTCGGTGCCAGCTTGCCCGCGATGGCAATCGCTGCCATGGCTTTCAGCGGCTGCACCGGCATCGGCAAGCGGTAGGCCACGCCGGAAAGGATCTGCAACACACCGAACAGGACGAATGCTGCGGTCGCGTCCATGCCGGTGGCCAGCACCACTCCTACCAAGAGGGGAAGATCGGTGCCCAGATCGCCAAACGCACCAGCGAACTCGCGTCGATCAAAACGAAGCGACACCGGTCCCGAGTCGCGGGCTGGGTCCATCGGCGTGGAGGCGGGCAACGTCATTAACGGAATATCTCCCTCTGCGCCGTATGGCACGAGGTGCAACACCTGCCCGGGGCCCGATGCAACAATGGGTCCGCCCCCTCATCTTTCCCTGATGATCACTCCCGCCATCGACATTCAGCGCATCGTCAAGCGCTACGAACACCACGTCGCGGTCAAGTCACTGTCGCTCACGGTGCCTCGCGGCGCGGTGTACGGACTGCTGGGACCCAACGGCGCCGGCAAGACAACCACCATCCGCATGCTGCTGAACATCATCGCGCCCGATGAGGGCTCGATCACGGTATTGGGTGTGCCGCATTCCGATGCCGCGCTGGTGGATCGGATCGGCTATCTGCCGGAAGAGCGCGGCCTGTACAAGAAGATGCAGGTACGACGCGTGCTCCGATTTCTCGGGGAGCTCAAAGGCATGAGCGGCAAGTCGCTGGACACCAAGATCGACATGTGGCTGGAGCGAATGCAGCTGACCGCCAACGGCGAGAACTGGGGCAACGCCAAGGTGGACGAGCTGTCGCGCGGCATGCAGCAGAAAGTGCAGTTCATCGGTGCGCTGCTGCACGAACCGGAACTCGTCATTCTCGACGAGCCGTTCAGCGGTCTCGATCCGATCAACGCGCAAGCACTCAAGGACACCATTGTCGACCTGAAGAAGCAGGGACGCACACTCATCTTCTCCACGCACATCATGGACAACGCCGAACGCATGTGCGACTCGGTGTGCATCATTGCCCGGGGCGAAAAGGTGCTCGACGGCGGCGTGGCCGAGGTGCGCGACGCGCACGGCGCGCGTATGGTGGCCGTCGGGCTGGTCGGCGCGCCATCCACGCTCGTGCAAGTGGTGCTCGCCGATCGCCGGCTCGTGCAGCGCTACGACGACTCCAATCGCTATCTCGAAGTGGAACTGGCCGCGAACGCAAACGCCCAGGACTTGCTCGCGTCGCTGGTCGGGGCGGGCGCACAGATCGAGCGCTTCGAACTCGTGCGGCCGTCACTGCACCGCATCTTCCTCGAGAAAGTCGGGGCCACCAATGTCGAAGCGGGGATGAGCGGTCATGGGTAAGCTGTTCGCAGTAATCAGGCGCGAGTATGTGGAGCGCGTCCGTTCGCGCTGGTTCATCATCGCGACGTTGTTCGGCCCGATCTTCTTTGGCAGCATCATGTTCGTGCCCGCGCTCATTTCCTCGCGCGACAAGGCGTCGGCCAACGGCACCAACATCGTCATCGTCGACGCGACCGGAGCAGGGCTCGGCGACCGGGTCTCCGCGCGCCTCGCCGGTGGTGTGGACGGCGGCGCAACCGCGCCCACGGTGCGAAACGTGACGGCGGACGCCGTGGTGCAAGCAGAATCTCTCGCCACACAACAGGTCATGCGTGGTGATGTCAAAGGATATCTGCTGCTCGATTCGCTCACGCTCACTGCGGCGAAGGCCCGCTATGCCGGCAGCAACACCACGGCGATTTTCGACATGCAGCGCGTCGAGCGGGCGGTACAGCGGGAAGTGACGGGCCTGGCACTCGAACGCAACGGCATCGACCCCGAAGTGGCAAAGCAGGTGCTGAGCCGCAACGTGAATGTGACGACGGAGCGCCTCACCAAGGCGGGTCGCGGAGGCTCGGGGCAGCTGAGCTTCATCTTCGGCGCTGCCGTGGCGTTCGTGCTGTACATGACAATTTTCATCTACGGCCTGAACGTGCTGCGTGGCGTGCTGG
>JANNEV010000088.1:0-11406 GCA_031379145.1 Gemmatimonadaceae bacterium | reverse complement strand
AAGAAGGGGAAGGCCGCGCAGGCGACCGGGCCCGACTTGCCGTATACGTCGCGAGCGAAGAAGGTCCTGGAGCTTGCCATGGCCGAAGCGCGCGACCTGAACCACAGTTATGTCGGCACGGAGCATCTGCTGCTCGGCCTTCTTCGCGAAGAGAAGGGGATCGCAGCGCAAGTGTTGACCGACGCCGGGGTCAATCTCGATGCGGCGCGCACCGAAACGTTGCGGCTGCTTGGCACCGATATGCCACCGAGCGGACCATCTTCGCCTCCTGAGAAGGCGGGGACTGGCGTGCCGCCGTCGGCTGCGGTGCCCAAGGGAGACAAGAAGTCCAAGACGCCGGCCCTCGATCATTTCTGCCGGGATCTCACCCAGCTTGCGGCCGAGGGGCAGTTGGACCCCACGATCGGTCGCGCGAAGGAGATCGAGCGTGTCATGGAAGTCCTTTCCCGTCGCAAGAAGAACAATCCGGTGCTTATTGGCGAGCCGGGCGTCGGCAAGACCGCGATCGTGGAAGGGCTCGCCCAGCTGATTGCGAACGGCGAGTGTCCCGAAAACCTTCGGGAGAATCGCGTGCTGTCACTCGACATGGCGGCCGTGATTGCAGGCACCAAGTATCGCGGGCAGTTCGAGGAACGGCTGAAGGCGGTGATGAATGAGATCGCCCAGAACAAACAGGTCATTCTCTTTATCGACGAATTGCATACGCTGGTGGGAGCGGGCGCGGCAGAGGGTGCGATTGATGCCAGCAACATGCTCAAACCGGCATTGGCTCGCGGCGAGCTGCAGTGTGTGGGTGCGTCGACGCTGAACGAGTATCGGAAGTACATCGAGAAGGATGGCGCGCTGGAACGTCGGTTCCAGACGGTTGTGGTCGATCCGCCATCAATCGATGAGACGGTGCAGATCCTCATCGGGCTTCGGAAGAAGTACGAGGATCATCATCGGGTGAACATTCCTGATGAGACGCTCGTTGCTGCGGCGAAGCTTTCGGAGCGGTACATCACGGACCGGTTCCTTCCGGACAAGGCCATCGATGTCATCGACGAGGCCGGTGCGCGTGCCCGATTGGCGGCGCAGGCGCCGCCGCCGGCGGTCGCCGCGCTCAAGGAACAGTTGGAGGGCATCAACGCCGAGAAGGAAGCGGCGGTGCGCGATCAGAACTTCGAGCGTGCAGCGTCTCTTCGCGACAACGAGCGCGAACTGCAAGCGGAAATTCGTCGCAAGCAAGAGGAGTGGGAGCAGCATCGGGCATCCCATCGCCCGACGCTTGGGGAAGAGGAGATCGCCTTCATCGTGAGTCGATGGACGGGCATTCCCGTGACCCGGCTTCAGGAAGCAGAGACCAAACGATTGTTGCGGATGGAAGATGAGCTGCACCTGTCCGTGGTCGGTCAGGATGAGGCGATCAAGGCGCTGTCTCGTTCGATTCGCCGTAGTCGTGCCGGACTGAAGGACCCTCGCCGACCGATCGGATCGTTCATTTTCTCGGGACCGACCGGCGTTGGCAAGACGGAGTTGGCGCGATCGCTGGCCAAGTTTCTGTTCGCCGATGCTTCGGCGCTGATTCGTGTCGATATGAGCGAGTACATGGAAAAGTTTTCCGTGTCGCGGCTCATTGGCGCTCCGCCGGGGTATGTCGGATACGAGGATTCCGGAACGCTGACAAAGGCGGTGCGTCGGAAGCCGTACAGTGTGGTGTTGCTCGATGAGATCGAGAAGGCGCATCCGGATGTCTTCAACATCCTGCTGCAGGTGCTTGATGAGGGGCACCTGACCGACAACTAAGGTCGCATGATCGACTTCAAGAACACGGTGGTGATCATGACGTCCAACGTCGGCGCGAAAGACATCACGCGAGGCAAGTCACTGGGGTTTGCGACCAATGATTCCCGCGGGGACTTTGAGCGCATTTCCGAGAAGGTGAAGGAGGAAATGGGTCGCGTCTTCAACCCGGAGTTTCTCAACCGTCTGGACGACGTGATCGTGTTCCACCCGCTCGGCAAAGACCACATTTCCAAGATCGTGTCCATTCTCTTCACCGAGGTGCAGAGGCGCCTGGCTGAGGAGGAGTTGACGATCAGGCTGACCGATGCGGCCACGGAGTTCCTGGTGAACCATGGGCACGACGAGCATTACGGTGCGCGTCCGTTGAAGCGGGCCATCCAGCGCTACATCGAGGACCCGCTGTCAGAGAAGTTGCTCACCGCGGAGTTCTCCCGCGGCGACGAGATCGAGGTGGATCCATCGCCGACGGAGAAGGACAAACTGGAGTTTCGCGTCATGTCCCCGTCACCCAGCCCGCAGGCGTGACCTTGACCGTTGTCTGCGGCCGGACCCACCCGGGTCCGGCCGCTTGGTTTTTCGGTGTATATTCCTCGGCTATGCAGAAACGTATGTCCCTCAGATCGGCAGCTGGTGGTGTGCTTTCCCTGATGATGACGCTGGCCCCGGGCGTGCTCGGTGCGCAAGACGTCGCTGGCAAGTGCACGGCCCCCGATTCGATCGCGGTGCGCGGAAACGTCCGCGTGGCCGACTCGAAGATTCGGACTGAGGCTGCGCTGACTGCGGGGACCCCTCTGAACTTCCCCGGCGTTCAGCGAGCGATCAAGGCAGTGTACGCGCTGAACGAGTTCGACGCGGTGGATGTGCTTTGCGACTTGGAGAGCGTTCCGGATCGCGTAATCATCGCGGTGCTGGTGAAGGAGCGTGCGGTGCTCGGAGATCTGAAGGTGGTCGGCCCGAAGGCGGTCTCGGAGCGCTCGGTCAAAGACAAGATCGACCTCCTGATTGGCCGACCCATCGATCCACTGGCCGAGGCTCGCGGACGCGCCCGGATCGATTCGGTGTATGAGGCGGCGGGGTACTACTTGGCGCGCGTGGTCATTGATTCCACGCCCATGTCGGATGGTCGGATTGGTCTGACCTACCGCGTCGACGAAGGGCGTCGGCTCGCGATTGCCGGAATCGATATCACCGGGAATACGCGGGTCAAGGAAGGCACGATCGTCGGCGCGATGAAGACAAAGCCGGAGGGATTCTGGTTTTTCCGCAAAGGGGAGTTCGACGACGACAAGTACGTCGGCGACTTGGGTGAGCGGATTCCGGCGCTTTTTTCGCGCCTGGGATATGTCGACATGCGCATCGCCAAGGACACGTTGATCGTCGATCGCGAGAAGGGGAAAGGATTGGTACAGATCGGGATCGAGGAGGGAGGACGGTACAAGGTGGGCTCCTTCGAGATCGCCGGGAATCGCCGTTTTCCGACGGACGAGTTGCGCCGCTACTACCCGTTCGAGGGGAATGATCAGGCGACGCTGACCCAGCGGGTGAAGGGCCTGGTCCTGCGCGAGGCGGCAGCACCAGAAGGGGTGTTCGATCAGAAGAAGTGGGATGATGCCGTCGAAAAGGTGAACGGTGCCTATCGCAATGCGGGGTATCTATACGCACGCATCAATCCCGTGGTCGAGCGCCGGACGGGTGCGGATTCACAGCCGGTGGTGAACCTGCGCTGGGAGATCGATGAGAAGAATCCGGCGATCATCAACCGGATCGAGATCCTCGGCAACGACTACACCACTGACGACTGCATACGACGTCAGATCTTTCTTGCTCCCGGTGGTGTGTTCAATCAGGACGTCCTGGTGCGGAGCTATCAAAGCATCGGCAATCTGAATTTTTTCGAAGCGCCGATGGCGTTTCCGGACTACCGGCCGATCAACGATCAGGGCGACGTCGATATCGTCTTCCGAGTCAAGGAGAAGCGGACCGGCAGCATCAACTTTGGTGCCTCGATGGGTCAGGGTGGTGTGGGTTTCGGTGGGTTTATCGGTCTGGAGCAGCCGAACCTCTTTGGCAAGTGCAAGCGGGGACAGTTAAACTGGCAATACGGTCGATTTTTCAACGATTTCACGGCCACCTACTCGGACCCGGCGCTGCGCGGCACTCGGACTTCCGGTGCGTTGAGTGCGTACCGCACGCAGTCCAGGTTTATCGTTGGCAATCTCGGCCAGAACATTCGTACTGGCGCTCAGGTTCGGGTTGGAATTCCGGTTCCGTGGTCACTGTTCTCGACATTCGCGGTGTCCTACAACGGAGAGTCGGCCACGTTTACTCAGGGCGCGTTGCAGAACGGGTGTACCAGGAACTGCCTCCGTTCGAATATCGGGCTGGAGTACTCGTACGACACTCGTTCTGATCTGCCGTTCGCAACCTCTGGCTCCCTGCGGTCAATCACCACCGACTTCAGCGGCGGCCCGTTGGGGGGCTCTGTCAATTTTCAGCGGGTCACTGGCGAGATGCGCGCCTACGCGCCCTTGGGGCAAATCGGCGGAAGCAATCCCGGGTCGCAGCCCATCAAGTTCGTCATGGGACTGACCACTCGTGCCGGTGCCTTGTTCGGCAACTCCGGACCGTTTTTCTTCCAGCAGCAGTTTGCGATGGGTGGCGTCATGTTCGGGCAGGCGCTGCGAGGCTACCCGGAGTTCTCGATCACCCCGCGAGGGTTTAATGCGGCCACGGACCAGTTTCGTTCGGACCCGAACTCTTTTGGCAATGCGTTCATGACTATCACTGGCGAGCTCGGGCTTCGGCTGAATCAGATGTTTTATGTGAACGTGTTTTCCGATGCGGGCAACAACTGGTCGTCGGCTCGGCAGATTAATCCGACGCGGCTCTTCCGTTCCGCTGGTGTTGGAGTATCTACCGTGACGCCGCTGGGCCCGCTCGGGCTCGATTTGGCGTACGGATTCGATCGGACTGCAGTTAATCCACTCACACTTCGCTCGCAGCCGGCACCGAAGTGGCAGTTCCATTTCAGGCTTGGCCAGCTCTTCTAGGGGATTCCAGATGCGACTTTCTACGTTCGTCGGTGGTTTCGCGCTCGCTCTCGCTGTGCCGGTGGCCATGTCGGCGCAGGTGGTGCAGAAGTTCGCCTTCATCAACTCGCAGGCGGTCATGCAGTCCGCGCCTGGCCGGGGTGAGGCAGAGCTTCAGTTCCAAAAGGAGATGGAGGGCTTTCGGAGTCAGGTTCAAAAGCTCGGCGATTCGCTGAACATGCTCGACTCCGCGTACAAGAAGGAGGAATTGACGCTCTCGCCCGCCGTGAAGGAGGCCAAGCTGAAGGTGCTTCGGGAGAAGCAGGCGGAGTATCAGGATCGCGTGCAGAAGCTGAATGATCAGGCGCAGGCCAGAGAGGGCGAGTTGATGCAGCCGATTCTGGACAACGTGCGTCGCGTCCTGGATGACATCCGCGCCGAGGCCGGGTATTCGTTCATTTTCGACGTGTCGGCGGGCGCCGTCATCGTTTCGGCCGACAAGAATCTCGACATCACGGACCGTGTGCTGGCAAAGCTGAAGTCGCTGGCGCCACGCGCCGCGACCAAGGCTGCGCCCGGGCCGACGTCGGCCCCGGCCGGCGTCACCACGAAGAAGCCGCCTACCCAGTGAGCGACGGGCCGGATCGGCCTCGGGTCAACGGCGGTGATGAGCGAAAGCTCATCACCGCCGCTGCCGTTGCGGCTCAGGTCGGCGGAGAACTCCAGGGCGACGGCGATACGGTGGTTCGCGGAATCGCACCGCTTGATCGCGCGCAGCCGGACGAGTTGAGCATGCTGGCGCACCTTCGGTACGCGGGCTGGTACGCCTCGACCCGGGCGGGGATTGTCCTTCTCTCCCCGGAGCTGGCGAACTTGCCTGGCTCGCCCGTCGTGCGCATTCTGGTCGACAAGCCCGTACAAGCGATGCAGCTCCTGCTGCGTCACTTCCATGCGGGTGAGCGACGGCCCGTTGGCATTCATCCCACCGCGATCGTGGCCGATAGCGCCATTCTCGGCGCGGACGTTACGGTGGAAGCGTACGCGGTGATCGGGGAATCGGTTGTGCTGGGTGATCGGTGCTGGATCGGGCCGCACGCGGTGATTGGCGATGACTGCTCGCTCGGCGACGATGTGCGCCTGTACGCGCAGGCAACGGTGTATCCGCGCGTCGAGATTGGTGCGCGCACCGTGCTGCACTCCGGTTCGCGCGTGGGACGTGATGGGTTTGGCTTCGTGCCCGGAGCAACCGGACCGGAGCGGATTCCGCACGTGGGGCGCTGCGTGCTCGAGCACGACGTCGAGGTGGGCGCCAATAGCTGTGTGGATCGCGGGAGCATCGATGACACGGTGATTGGCGCGTTCACCAAGCTCGACAGCCTTGTGCACGTGGCGCACAACGTTCGAATGGGGCGCGCGTGCTTTGCGGCGATGGGAGTTGGTATTGCCGGTTCGGCTCGCGTCGGGAACGGCGTGCAGTTCGGTGGTCAATCCGGCGTGGGCAATCACGTGAATATCGGCGATGGCGCCTCGGTGGCGGCGCGCGCCGGTGTGATAAGCGACGTGCCTGCCGGCCAGACCGTATCCGGATTCCCTGCGAGACCGCATCGCGATCAATTGCGCAGTTGGGCTGCGTTGGCTCGCCTGACCGACCTCGTCAAACCACTTGAGCGCTTGTTGGATCGCTCGGAGCATCCGTGATGCGCGTTGATGCCAGCACGGTCGCCGGCTCTGGCGCGACGAAGAGTGCGGTGTCCCTGACCGGGTCGCGGCGAACGATCGGCCGGGAAGCGACAGTAGTCGGCGTGGGTCTGCATCTTGGGCAGCCGTGCACCCTCGAATTTCGTCCGGCGCCGGCGGGTTTTGGCGTGCAGTTTCGACGAGGCGATCGGGCAGGGAGCGTGCTGGTGCCGGCTCGGGTGGAGGTCGCCGTCGACGCGGAGCGTCGGACGCAGCTGGGAACGGGCGAGGACGCGCTGCACACGGTTGAGCACGTGTTGGCAGCGGTAGGCGCGCTTCAAATCGACGATCTTGAGATCGTGTTGGATGGGCCGGAGCCGCCGATCATGGACGGGAGCGCGGAGCCGTTCTTCTCGGCGCTCGTATCGGCCGGACTGGTGGCGAACGGTGGAACGCAGGAGTGGCTCGTCTTGCGGAAGTCGATTCGTGTCGTCGACGGCGAATCGGTGTACGAGGCGCATCCGTGCCATCGGTTGCAGCTCGATGTGGAGATCGACTTTCCACATCCGCTTATCGGTCGACAGGTCGGATGGTATACCGTGTCGGCATCCGTCTTCGGCAAGGAGTTGGCGTCGGCGCGCACGTTCGGCTTCATCCACGAAGTATCCGGGCTGCGCGCAAGGGGGTTGATTCAGGGGGCCTCTACTGCCAACGCAGTCGTGCTGGACGAAACGGCGGTGGTGGACACTACGTTACGGTGGTCGGACGAGTTCGTGCGTCACAAGGCGCTCGACTGTGTCGGCGACCTGGTGCTGGTCGGTGCGCGTCTGCGCGCGCACATCGTCGCTCATAAACCGAGTCACCGAGGCACGATCGCACTCGTTCGCGCACTCGTGCAACACGCCGTCCGGGAGCCGTCCGTGTACAACGTCGAAGATATCATGCAGATCTTGCCGCATCGCTATCCGTTCCTGTTGGTGGACCGGATACTCGAGATTGACGAGGGCAAGCGTATCGTGGGGCTCAAGAATGTCACGATCAACGAGCCGTTCTTTCAGGGGCACTTTCCCGGACATCCGATCATGCCGGGCGTGTTGATCATCGAGTCGATGGCGCAGGTCGGCGGAATGTTGCTCATGCGGACGATCGATGATCCGGCGAGCAAGGTGGTCTACTTCATGTCGCTCGACAACATCAAGTTTCGACGTCCGGTTCGGCCGGGCGATCAGCTGCGCCTGGAGCTCGAAGTGACGCAACTCCGTGGTGCGACGTGTCGAATGCGCGGAGTGGCAACGGTAGATGGTCAGGTCGCGACCGAGGCTGAGATGGCGGCAATGATTCGCGATCGATGACCGCACGCATCCATTCGACGGCGTTAGTGGATTCGACAGCGCAGCTCGGTCACGACGTTGAAGTCGGTCCGTGGGCCCTCGTGGGGCCCCAGTGTGTGCTCGGTGACGGTACGACGGTGGCCGCGCGCGCGACGCTGGAGCGGAACGTGCGCTTGGGCGCGCGCGTGCGCATTGGCATTGGCGCTGTGCTCGGGGGCGACCCGCAGGACCTCAAGTATCGCGGCGAAGAGACCTGGGTGGATATCGGGGATGACACGTCGGTGCGTGAGTACTCCACGATCAACCGTGGAACCGCACACTCGCTGACAACGAGAGTCGGCAAAGGTTGTTTCCTCATGAGCTACGTGCACCTGGCGCATGACTGTCACCTGGGAGACAACATCATCATCTCGAACGGAACGCAGTTGGCGGGGCACGTAACGATCGAGGACCGGGTGACCATTTCCGGACTATGTGCCGTGCACCAGTTTGCCCGCATCGGGCGTCATGCCTTCATCGGTGGCTGTTCGCGAGTGCCGCAGGATGTGCCGCCATTCGTGCGCGCGGTCGGGAATCCACTCAAGCTGTTCGGCCTCAACTCGGTCGGCTTGCAGCGCAGCGGCTTCGATGAAGCGCTGCTGTTGGAGTTGAAGCGTGCTTACCGCCTGTGTTTTCGGTCGGAGCTGCCACTGTCCAAGGGTGTGGAGCGTGCTCGGGAGGAGCTCGAGATGCTGCCTGATGTCGAACATTTCCTGGCATTCATCGAAAACAGTCGTCGCGGGGTGGGTTTCTGAGCATGCACCCTGCGGCGCAATCGTTCTCTCGCCCTGGCGCGGCGCGTGTCGGCGTGGCCGGCGCCGGTGGCCTGGGCGTGCATCATGTGCGCATTCTTCGCGACTTGGCCGGCGACAGGTTTGCGGGGTTCGTCGATGAGAATCCCGCACGGGCTCGGGAAGTCGCGGCATCGTTGGGCGTCCGCGCATTTCCCTCTCTGGACACGCTGCTCGACGAAGTGGATGCCCTGTCCATTGTCGTGCCGACCACCGCGCACCACGATGTCGCTTCACGCGCGCTGGGTCGTGGCAAGCACATTTTCGTGGAGAAGCCATTCACGGTGACGCTTGAGGAAGCCGACAGTTTGCTTGCGCTGGCGCGCACGGCGGGCGTCGTGTTGCAGGTGGGGCACGTAGAGCGGTTCAATCGCGCGGTGCGGGCGGCAATGCCCTACGTGGACGAACCGCGGTTCATCGAGAGCGATCGGTTGGCGCCATTCAATCCGCGCGGTTCCGATGTCGCCGTGGTACTGGATCTCATGATTCACGATCTGGATCTGGTGCACACGCTGGTGGGCACTCGCGTGGCGGACGTGCAGGCCATGGGGATGCCGGTGCTCACACCGCAAATCGATATCGCGAATGCTCGCCTGACGTTTGCGAACGGCGCGGTGGCCAACATCACGGCCAGTCGCGTGTCGCGGGAACGGTTGCGCAAGTTGCGCCTCTTTCAGCGAAACGGATATATCTCGCTGGATCTCGCTGCAGGAACGGGCGAGTTCTTCCGGCTCCGTGGCGATTTTGATCCACTGCAGCTGGCACAGGCACCGCGCGCGCTCGCTGACTTCGTGGAGCTCGTGCCTCTCGAAGCGCCTGATGGGGAACCGTTGGCGCTGGAACTCGCGCAGTTCCTGGGTGCGATCGCCGGAAAGAACGAGGTGGCGGTGACCGGAGCCGAGGGGCGAGAGGCGCTTGAGGCCGCGCTGCGGATCGTGACGGCGATTGAGCAGGCGCGCGCCGCGATGACCGGGACCGGCGCAATCGGTGCGTGAGATTCTGTTTGTCGTCGGAGAAGCCTCCGGCGACCTCCACGCAGGAAAGGTGGCCGAAGTGATTGCCGAGCAACGACCCGATATTCCGATGGCCGGTATCGGCGGGGGGTTCATGCGTCGCGCGGGCGTCACCATTCTCGAAGACGTCGAGCGTTTGGCGGTGATGGGTTTCGTGGAAGTGCTCGCGCACATCCCCCGACATTGGTCGTTGCTCCGCACGTTGCGGCGACGGATTCAGAG
Source organism: Gemmatimonadaceae bacterium (assembly GCA_031379145.1). Taxonomy (GTDB): domain Bacteria; phylum Gemmatimonadota; class Gemmatimonadetes; order Gemmatimonadales; family Gemmatimonadaceae; genus Gemmatimonas. The sequence goes on along the minus strand of JANNEV010000088.1, from coordinate 1,519 downwards.
CGGGAGTGTTGGTGTGGTGGTGCTGCTCGACTATCCTGGCTTCAACTTGAAGGTGGCCGAGGTGGCGCATCGGGCTGGCGTTCCGGTGCTCTACTACATCACTCCGCAGGTGTGGGCTTGGGGGGCCGGACGTCTCCCGAAGCTTGCGGAGGTGGTATCCAAGGCCGCGTCGATCCTTCCGTTCGAGGAAGCACTGCTTCGCGCGCACGGTGTGGATGCCACGTTCGTGGGACATCCTCTGCTCGATAGGGCGCAGAGCCTGCCGTCCCAGGCGGAGGCTCGCGCGCAGCTCGGGCTCGCTCCGCACGGGCAGGTGCTCGCCGTATTCCCAGGCAGTCGCCGAGCGGAGTTGGGGCGGCACCTCATTCCGTTCATGGCGACCGCGCAAGAACTCGTGCGTCGGCGACCGAACCTTCAAGTGGTGGTCAGTGTGGCACCGACCGTGCGCATCGAGGCGAGTGCGTGCCCGTTTCCCCTCGTTCACGGGCAGTCGTTCGCCGTATTGCGCGCCGCGACAGCGGGGTTGCTGAAGAGTGGAACTACAACACTGGAGGCCGCCGTGGCCGGGCTCCCACACGTGATCGGGTACCGTACGAACCCGATGACGTATGCCATCGCCAAGCGTGTTGTTCGGATTCCGCACATCGGACTGGTGAACGTGGTTGCGCAGCGCGAGGTATCGCGTGAGTTCGTGCAGAATGCGTTCGTTCCGGGAGTGGTGGCCGATGCGCTCGAGCCGTTGTTGACCGAGGGAAGCCAGCTGCGGCAATTGGCCGTGGACGGTCTTGCCGGCGTGCGCGGTTCATTGGGAACGCCGGGGGCCGCGACGCGTGTGGCGACAATGGCCCTGGAGCTGCTGGCGTGATTGATGACCGCGAGCGAAGCGTGCCCGCGCGTAACTCACCAGTCCCGGCACCGAATGCCACCGTGCTTGACGCGCGAACGCGCGCGGCCATTCGGCTCGGCGGGTGGCTCCTACGACTGCTCGGCGCGACATGGCGCGTGCGCGTGCATGGCCGACAGGCGCTCCTCGGTCGGACCCCTTCCGATGCGCGCGTGGTCTACACGCTCTGGCACGGTCAGATGCTGCCCATCGTGTGGGTACACCGTCAACGGACTGCGGTGATGATCAGCGAGCATCGAGACGGCGAGATTATCGCACGTATCGTCGGACAACTGGGATTCGCCGCCGTGCGCGGATCCACTTCGCGCGGTGGCGCGAGGGCGCTCCTGGAGGCGGTGCAGACGCTGCGACAGGGAAGCGACGTGGCCATTACGCCGGACGGCCCACGAGGCCCGCGGCATTCGTTCGCGCCGGGCGCGCTCTTGCTCGCGTTTCGTGCGGGGGTGCCCGTGGTTTCGATCGTCGCCCACGTCGATCGAGCGTGGCGGTTACGTTCGTGGGACGCGTTTGAGATACCCAAGCCGTTCGCTCGCGTGACCGTAGTCTATGGCACACCGGTTTTTGCGGAGGCTGACCACGCGCGGGGAGCGGCGACCCTCGCGCCGCAGTTCGCCG
>JANNEV010000081.1:0-5219 GCA_031379145.1 Gemmatimonadaceae bacterium | reverse complement strand
CGTGCCCCGCCTGGTCGTGCCCCTCCTCGTCGCGCCCCGCCTCAATTGGAGAGAGCCATGCTCAAGAAGCTCGTTTTCGTCGCCGGTTTGTGTTCGGCTGCTCTGACTCCAGCCGTTGCTGACGCTCAGGTCAGGGTATTCGGCGACAGATACAACCTGAACAACATCAACAACTTCTATAACGCGCAGTCTGGGGTGACGTCGTCGATCATCGCCGGGCCGCTCTCCTCGGCGAGCCTGACGGGCGTAAACCTGCTCTGGGCCGTTCAGCCCGCCGCCAGCTACACGGCGAGCGACCTGACGACCTTCTCCGGGTTTCTCGCCGGTGGCGGACGCATCGCCTTCATGGGCGAACATGGCACCTTCGCGCCCAACGAGAACAACCGGATCTCCGCCGCCGTCGCAGCGTTGGGCGGCACCATGTCGATCGTCAACACCACTGTCGATGGCGGCTTCCGCAACGCCACACGAGCCGGCGGTCAGATTCTGACCAACCCGCTCACGGCGGGCGTCAACACCTATAACTACGCGGCCTTCGCGCCACTCACGCTGACGGGAACCGCACAGTCGCTGATGCTGGGCAGCGACCTGACGTCGGTGATGATGGGTTACCAGAATATCGGGCCGGGCAGCATCTTCCTGATCACCGACCAGAACGTCTGGGACAACGTGAACCTTACGAGCAGCAACGACAATGCGGTGATGTTCCGCAACCTGCTGCGGGCCAACACCGGCGCGCCGCCGGTGACGGTCGTTCCCGAGCCGGGCTCCGTCTTGCTGGTCGGCGCAGGGCTGCTGGGCCTCGTCGTCGCGCGCCGCCGCGTCCGGGTGGGCTGACTACAATCCCCAGGCGCCACGGCAGAACGGGGCCTTGGCAGCTCGGGGAAGCGGTTGGCGGGCGACGAGTACACATGATGCACGAGCATACCCGGCCCCACTGGCTGCCTTGCAGTCAGTGGGGCCGCGGTCGTTTGACAGGGTCGCTCCTCACCGCCTGCGCAGCACCCGTTTGACTATCTCACCGCCCGCCGTGTACAGCGCCACGCGCAGTGCGCCGCTCGCGTACGCCTCGCGATCCCTGGCGCTCAGCGGCAGTGAGCCAGACGCGACGGGCATGCCCGGACCCATGAGTCGAGCGACGACGCGAGTCGCATCATCTGGGACGGTGAGCTTCGCCGTCACCGGCGCGCCGCCACTGGTGCCGGACGCCGGTCCGGTCAACACGCCACCGCCGACCCGACGCAGCACCACCGCCGCGACCTGCCTCGGCGCGCCGACCGTGCGCACGGGCCACCGCACTTCGCTCGTCACGGCATCAATCACGACGCGCGTCCACGATCGCGTCGCGTGCCTCGAGTCGCTGCACCACGGCCACCGCTGCCGGTGCCCGTCCCGCGACCAGTGCCGGCGTCGTGCTCGGCTTTGCCTCTATCCAACGCAGCGCCACGATCCCGTCGTGGACGACACGCTCGAAATCGGCCGGTAGCATAGTCGTCGTCTCTGAATGCGCCTAACGTGGCTGTAGGATAAGTCCTGAAGTCGCCCCATGTGGAAACGGAACTCGGCCGCCCGCTGCGGGTGTTTGCCGGAGTAAATGCGCGGCTGAATTCCGCTCTCGTCGAGGTCTCGAGATGGCGCGCTACAAATACATCGATACGCATCCGCGATTGCTGGCCGTCGACTTGTCTCGGCAGTTGCTGCCCGGCACGTTCGGGCATGCGCTCAATCACCTGCTCGACCATGCGATTGATCTGTCGCATTTCGACGCGCGACTTCAGAATGATGCGACGGGTGCCCCGGCGTATCCGCCGACGCTGCGGCTCAAGGTGGTGCTGTTCGCGTATACGCAGGGGATCGTCAGTAGTCGACAGATCGAGCGCGCGTGTCAGGAGCACGTGACCTTCATCGCGCTGTGCGGTGATCGCGCGCCGCACTTCACCACGATCGCCAAGTTCGTCAGCTCGCTGGGTGAGGACATCGCTCGCGTCTTCGCGGCGGTGCTGGCCGCGTGTGACCAACAGGGGCTGATCGGGCGCGAGATGTGTGCCATCGACGGCGTGCAGTTGCCGAGCAATGCGCCGAAGCATCGCAGCGGCGCGCGCGGATTTCGAACGACAGGCGGTGAAGCTGGAAGCGGCCGCGACGACGATGCTGCTGCGCGCGCTTGGTGTTGGTCAGTCGCGGGATGCAGTGCCAGCGCGCGATGGGAATCACCATCTCAACATGGCGTTTTATCGCGCGGCCATTCGGGCCGTTCAATGTGTCCCCGAGGTGAAAGCCGAGTTCCAGCGCTGGCACCGGCGCAAAGGCAAACCGATGGCGCGCGCGCTCATCGCGAAAGAACTCGCCACGATCGTCTACGCGATGCTCTCCAAGAGTGAACCCTTCAACCGAACGTTGCAGGGCCGCCCCGTAGTCACCACGACGCGCTGCACGTGGCCCCGCCTGGAAAACCCGCTGACCTAACTGACGCCCTCGAGGCGCGCCGCAATGATTGGGGAGCCAGGCGGCACATCGCCGGTGTACATCTGAGCTGAGGCTCGAAGGACGGTGTGATCGCCGCGGGCACGTGGATGATCGAGACCATGGCACGCGAGGTGCCCCCGCAGGTGAAACACACACGACGCTGGTGCGTGCACATCGGGGCCGCACTCTGGACACGCACGTGCCCTTGATACGAAACTCGTGAGGACGGTTAGATGGCAGTGGCATGCTTCGAGACCGGTCGGAGCGCGAAATCGAAGTACCGATAGATCTGCATCGCGTCCGCCCACGCGTTCGATCATCGGGGCGCTCGTCACGGCGAGGCGGTCGATCGCCGACAACAGCGCGATTGCGCACGGTGGCACCGGCTTGCCACCGGCATCGCCGGCAATCGCCGAACGCAACAACGCGCCGTCGGCGCGGTACTCCGCGATGCCGCCGTGATTGCCGGGAGTGGCGTTCTCCGTCTTATCGATGCGCCGCCCCTCGCTGCGGAGGAACCCCACGAGGCGCGTCCCAGCCGGCGTGCGCGTGTAGTGGTGTGGAGAGCGCAGCGGAACGGGAGGCTGGAGCGTCCGCGCGACGCGCAGAGCACGCGGGTTCGATACATCGAGCAGCAGGCTCGTCTCGTTGCGGTGTGCGTTGAGGAAGAGCAGCTCGCCTGCGGGAGGGAGCGCGAATTCCATGTGATGCGGCATGGAGTTCTTTACGCCAGTCGCCAGCGACGAAATCGCGGTGCCGAGCGTGGGACTGCCCGCGCGCAGGTCGATGACCGCAAGTAAGTCGCTGACCTGGTCGTTGTTGCTGAACGATGCGCCGCGCCGCGAACGATCCTTCGACCATGCTGGCTTCGCTGTGTCTGGTCGTCGAACGCGCGTCCATGTCCGGTTTCGGCAGTTCTCCTCGTAGCCAAGAATAGGGAGCGTTTCGATGGTCATCCGTTTGCCGGAACGCCGCCCGAAGCAGTCCAGGTGACCTCGCCGGAGACACCCTTCGTCGGCAAGCGTCCGAAACCACTCAGATCGGGAGACCGAGATACCATGAACCACACCATCGCACGTTGGTCCCGTCGCGCGTCCATACCGCTTGGCGTCGCCGCGTCGCTCACTCTTGCGGCGTCGTGCGGCGAGGCCACCGCACCCGAGGCAATTGCGCTGAAGCCACTGCGCCCTGCCAGCACTGCGCTCGCGTCGTGCTCAGTCTGGCCCGGAGCCGTTATCCTCAGGAATGTCGGGTTCCTTCGCCCCGAGAGCGCCGTCTGGGATCCGCAGAGCGGATTCTGGTACGTCTCCAATCAGGGTGCACAGGCCAGTACCACCGATGGCTTCATCAGCAAAGTCAGCAAGGACGGCGCGCTCGTTCAGTTGAGTTGGGTCACCGGACTGGGCAATCCATCGGGGATGCGCATTCTCGAGGGCAAGCTGTACGTCTCCGATCCCAACCTGCAGGCGACACTGCCGAACTATGCCGTCGTAGCGATTGATGTGGCCACCGGAGTGCGTCAGAAGACGTACACGCTGGATCTCAGCTTGATGAACGCGCCGAATCGCGGGCTCAATGACCTCGAGGTCGACAAGACCACCAACGCGCTGTATGCGTCCGTCTTCGATACCCGCGCCGGATTTGGCGAGACCATCATCAAGGTGCCGTTGGATGGGACCGGCAGCAACGCCACGCAGTTCGTGACACCAGGATCGGTCGGGGTTCGGCCGAACGGCGTGCTCATCCGCAATCGAGACCTCATCGTCATGAACGGCGCCGGTGGATTCTCCAGCGTGTCGCTCGACACGCGGCTCGTTACGTCACTCGGCACCACGTCCTACGTGGACCCGTCGTCGGGAACTCCCATTCTCGATGGCATCGAGTGGGACGGGAACGCGTTTCTCTTCTCGTCGCACGGGCTCGCCACGGGGGAACCGAACTACGCCGACTACCTGGCGAGAATTCTGTTCGTGAAGAATGGATCGCAGTTCGATCGGCAGGAGGAGAAGCTCTGCACGCTGACGGATCCGACCGCCACGTATGCGCCGCAGGGAGCCGCCGACATCGGTTTCGACATCGCTCGTCGTGTGGTTGCGATTCCGCAGCTGTTCGGCAACGCGATCACGTTTCTCACGCTGGGCAAGTAGCTCCGTCTTGGCGTAGCCAGGTCGCACGCCGGTCTACCGGCGGGCCTCACGCCGCGAGTCGAACCAGTGCAGGATGACGTTCAACGGGGGCCCGTCGGCAGGCACGGCCGGCGGGCGAACCATCACGAATTTCTGGCCATCGGAAGTCGCATCCCAGTTCGTGGTGTTTTTCTGATGAAACTCTCCACCGAACAGCGCGCGTGGTTCGCCGGCGCGAAAGATGGCGCCGGAGATGACACCGACCGTGAACACGGAATCTCCCGTGCGGAAGAGCAACTCGCTCCCGCCACGCACCCACCGCGGTTCGGCGCCGCCGCGGCGCGACACGCGCGTCGGCCCGCCGCCTTCCGCAAGACTCCGCACGTACACCTCCATTGCGCCACTTTCGTTCGAGGCGTAGGCGAGCCATCGGCCATTGGGCGACACGGCCGGATTCCGTTCAGCACTTGGAGTCGCGATCAGCGCGCGCGCAGCAGGTGGGCCTTCGAGCGAAGCGATCCAGATATCCTGGCCGCTACCACGCGCATTCTCGCGGAACGCCGCTTGCCGGCCGTCGGGCGTCAGACTCAACTCGAACACCGTGCCCGGCCGCGTGACCAGCGGCAC
>JANNEV010000006.1:0-12989 GCA_031379145.1 Gemmatimonadaceae bacterium | reverse complement strand
CGGTCTGCTCATCGCCTGGGTCGTCGCTGTACCCATCCTCACGTCATTGCATCCCGCCGCAGACGCCGCGTCGCTGACGTCCAACACCATGACGATCTGGCGCATGCAGGTCCGCTTCATTGGCGCGGGCGCCATCGGCGTGTCGGCAATCTTCACGCTGGCGACGCTGGCCAAACCCGTGTTCGCTGGCTTGGTCAGTACCTTGCGATCGTCACAGGGCAACAGTGCAGACGTTGGTGAGAACGCGGGTGCGCGCGAGCTCGATCGTGACATCTCGCCGCCATGGATCGTGGCCATCACGATCGCCTGTCTCGCCATCACCGGCGCCTTGGCCTGGAACTTCGCCCGCTCGTCGGCCCTCGCCGACCATGCCGTCGCGCTCACCCTGGTCTCGGTGCCGTTCGTATTGCTGGTTGGCTTCATGATTGCCGGTGTTGCCGGATACATGGCCGGACTCATCGGGGCGTCAAACAGCCCCATCTCGGGAATCGGGATTCTGGGGATCGTCACCTGTGCGACGATCGTTGCCATCGTCGTCCCGCCCACCGAGGCCACGCGACAGGTGCTGGTGGCGTTCGCCCTCTTCGTCACAGCCATCGTGTTCGCCTGCGCCACGATCTCCAACGACAACTTGCAGGACCTCAAGACCGGTCAGTTGGTGGGTGCGTCGCCAATGAAGCAGCAGATCGCGCTCATTGTTGGCGTCGCGGCCGGCGCCGCCGTCATTCCGTTCGTGCTGAACCTGCTGGCCAAGGCATACGGATTCGCTGGCGCACCGAACCTCGACGTAGTCTCGCAGAATCCGCTGCCGGCACCGCAGGCCACGCTGATTTCTGCGCTCGCGCAAGGCGTGATCGGGGGCAACCTTGATTGGAAGATGATCGGCATCGGCGCGCTGGTTGGCGTGGCGCTGATCGCCATCAACGCAGCGCTGAAGGCGACGGCCCGCGGCAGCCTGCCACCGCTCGCGGTGGGCATCGGCATCTATCTTCCCATGTCGGCCACGTTCGCCGTGGTCGTCGGCGCGATCGTGGGCCACTGGTACAACGGTCGAGCCGCACAGGCGCGTGAGCCGGAGCGCGCGGAACGTCTGGGTACATTGGTGGCGTCGGGGCTCATCGTGGGAGAGAGCCTCTTCGGCGTGCTGAACGCCGGATTGATTGTGGCGCTCGCCAGTGACGCGCCCATTGCGCTGGTTTCCGAAGACTTCGCGCCGGCGAAGCTGCTGGGCCTCGTGGCGTTCACCGGCCTGGTGCTTGGGCTCTATCGGTGGATGCTCCGAAAGGTGGCGTAACCGCACCGCCGGTGCTCGACCATCGTCGCGTGCGGCTCTCGAATCTCCTGAGGTCGGGAGGCACGATCGCGCTCGGCCTGTCGGTTCACCGCTGGGGCGCGGTGTTTGGGCCGGTCGCGCACGATATGCTTGGTGACGCTCTCTGGGCGCTCATGATGTGGTACGGCCTCGGCGTGTTGCGACCACAGGCGACGCCGAACGCGCGCGCCATGGCGACGCTCTGTTTCTGTACCGCCGTGGAGCTGAGCCAACTGATCCACGTGCCCGTCCTGGATGCGTTGCGCGACACCACGCTGGGCGGCCTTGCGCTGGGGTCAGGTTTCGACCCGCGCGATCTGCTCTCCTACACGATGGGTGTCGGTGCGGCACTGCTCCTGAGCCGACTTGACAACGCCCCGGATGACGCGCCGGATGACCGCCGCGCCTGACCGCGTCACACCGGATCACCGCACCATCACACAGTCCGCTAAGATGCCCGCCGGCGCCTCGGAAGGGGGTTCAGTTTTGGAGCCCGATTGCCAATACTTGAGACGTATTATCCCCATTGTCTATTTCGACTCCAGCAGGCCTTCGGCCGACCTTCCTATACCATGTGGAACGATCTTTGTGATGACCAGCATGACGCTGGCACCATGCGTACGATGAATCGTGTGTTTCTCGGCATTATGCTTTGCTTCGGCGTGTTTGGTGGCTACGCCATCTCCACTCGCCTCGGCGCTGACGCCCCGCCGGCCTCTGTGGCCTACGGCACCAAGCCGGCCACGCCAGACGCCACGGTCTTCGGCGACTGAGTGCACGGCCACTGAGTGCACGGCGGCTGTCGGCGCCGCGATGCACCGGAAAGAGGGGCACCCCGCTTGGGGTGCCCCTCTTCATTTTGACATTCCACGATCGACGACCACTCCCCCGCCGCTACACGCAGGTCCACGCATCGAATCCATGAAACTCGTCCGGCGTGCGTTTGGTCGGTATCTTCCGACTGAAGCGAGCAATGAGGAGATCGCATCGTCTCCTGCCGCTGTAGCGATACCACACCTGCGCGGAGGTGGACATGGAACAGATCAAGGTGGCCGGCGACAAGCTCAAGTCGACGCTCAAGCAGCTCATTCGCGAAGGCAACGTGCGGCGCATCATCGTTCGTAACGCCACGGGTCGCACGTTGATTGATATGCCCTTGAGTGCTGGACTGGCGGGTGCCTTTCTCGCGCCTTTCTGGGCCGCCGTCGCCGGCATTGTGGCGCTGGCCACGGAGTTCACCATCGTCGTGGAGCGCGACCCGGAGACTGGTCTCACCAGAACGCAGTAGTCGTATCGTCGCGCTTCCCGTCGCGCTTCCCGTCGCATCCACACCTCGCCGTGTCAGTAGCCATGAGTCAGCTCGCCATTTCCATGCAGGACATTCGTGAGGCGGCCGCTCGGCTCGACGGCGTCGCGCATCGGACGCCCGTGTTCAGCTCCCGCACCGCCAACGAACGCATTGGTGCGCAGCTGTTCTTCAAGGCGGAGAATCTGCAGCGGATGGGTGCCTTCAAGTTTCGCGGTGCGTACAACGCCATCGCGCAGTTCTCCGACGCGCAGAAGCGTGGTGGCGTGTTGGCATTTTCGTCAGGCAATCACGCGCAGGCGATCGCGCTGTCAGCGAAGTTGCTGGGCACGCACTCGGTCATCGTGATGCCGGCAGATTCGCCACGCGCCAAGCTTGTCGCGACACGCGAGTATCAGGAGGGTCAGCCGCAAAGCGAGGTGGTGCTGTACGATCGGGCCACGGAGGACCGCGTGGCCATTGGCGAACGCATTGCGCAGGCGCGTGGCATGACCGTCATTCCGCCATTCGATCACGCGCACGTGATAGCTGGTCAGGGCACGGCGGCGTTGGAGCTATTGGAAGAGACCGGCCCGCTTGACGCGCTCTTCGTTTGCGTGGGCGGTGGCGGTTTGCTGGCCGGCTGTGCGGTAGCCGCACAGGCGCTCGCCCCGGGTATCGCGGTGTACGGGGTGGAACCCGAAGCCGGCAATGATGTGCAGCAGAGCATGCTGCGAGGCGAGCGCGTGAAGATCGCCGTACCGAATACGATTGCCGACGGAGCGCAGACGCAGCAGGTGGGCGCGCTCACCTTCCCTGTGATTCAGCAGCTCGTACGCGGCATCCACACGGTGACCGACTCTCAGCTCATTGGCACCATGCGATTCATGGCCGAACGCCTGAAGCTTGTGGTGGAGCCCACCGGCTGTCTTGCCGCGGCGGCCGCGCTCCACGAGGTGGTCGACCTCCGAGGACTGCGGGTGGGCGTGATCCTGAGCGGCGGGAACGTGGATTTGGCGCAGTTCGGAGCGTGGATGCAGGCGTAGCGCCGCTACGCGGCAAGCACATGACGCTCGAGAACGCCGCGGCAGTGCACTTGATCCCCCTCAAGCTCACCCAGGTCCCACAGTCCGAAGAAGTCGAGTACCTCGCTGCGCGCAGCAGCCTGGGCCGCGTGGTCAGCAAGAAAGATGGTTTCGGCCAGCGGGTGCCTGACCGACGGACGGTCTCGGCGATGGTGTGTGCCGATAGCGTCCGCGGCGTCGGATCCCAGTCCCCACTGATGCGCGGCCATGGCGCCAATCGGTTCGTGCAGCTCGGCAATGAGCACGCCCAGATACTCTGGCGGGAGCGCGACGGGCCGACGATTGGCGGTACGCAGGCTGGAGATTCGATCGAAGATGATGAGCAAGCCCACGTTGTGCAGCAGCGACACCGCGAACGCTTCCTCGCCGTCCGCCCCGAACACCGGAGCCAGCGCACGCGCCAGCGGCGCGGTGTTGACCATATGGGACCAGGCGGCCGCCAGCATGGCATCGTACTCACCGCCCGGCTTGCTCAGTAAGCCATCGACCGACGCGGCCAGGACCACCGCCCGAGTCCCCGCAACCCCGATGCGATCGATGGCGGCACCGACGCTCAGAATCGGCGACAGGCCTGCACCGTAGAACGCACCGTTGGCCTGCCGCAGGAGCGCCTGCACCAACGACGGATCCTGACTCAGGCGGTCAACGAGTCGAGAGCGTGGCAGGTCCTCGCGCTCGCAGAGTGCCATCGCGTCCCGTGCCGCGGCCGGCAGCTGGCGAATGACCTCCTCCGGCGGGGCGGCGAGCTGGTCGAGCAATCCCAGGACATCCGGCCATTTCGCCGCGTCCGGCGACTGGGACCACTCTGCGCGCAGGCGTGCCAGGACGTCCTTTTTCTCATCTGTCCAGTAGTTCCCGTCGCGCGTCAACCAGACGATGGCGCTTCCCATGTCGCCGAGGCTGTCGGCTGCGTCCGAAGTGGCAATGGGTACGGCCCGCGCAACCTTCGGCGAGGTGGCCGTAGACGTGCTGTTGGATGATGATGAACCGAAGAGCCTGGAAAACAAACTCGACATCGGAGTCCTTCCTGGATGCGTTGGCGTTATGTGTAGGTTCTTTCAGGTTTCGGCAGATCGGCGAAAGGCTTTAGCAGGTCAAGCGTTGGATTTTCTTAACGCGGCGACCATGTGACGATCGGCGATGCTGGCGTGTTCCCCCGCCGTGCGGTACGCTTTCGATCGTGCCGATTTTCATTCACCGTGACACTGTGACCGCATCTGATGACTCCCACGGCCCGCTGCCTTTTTTCCGCGCTATTGAGCGCGCCGCTGCTGCTCGCCTGCGCACCGGACGCACCGTCCGCAAAGCCGACCGATACGGTGGCCGCGGCAACTTCGCCACACGACATGGCCGGCATGTCGGGGATGGACGCCGCTGTCACCATCCCCAAAGGCGCGATCTACACGGCGGCTGACGTGCACTTCATGCAGGGCATGATTGCGCATCATGCGCAGGCGATATTCATGTCGCGCCTGGCCGCTTCACACGGCGCGAGCGCGCGTTTGCAGAAGTTCGCCGACAAGATCGACCAGTCGCAGATGGCGGAGATCCGGCTCATGCAGGAATGGCTGGTGGCCAACGGCCAAACCGCGCCGGACACCTCCTCATACCATCACATGATGATGACGGGCATGCTCACCGCCGAGCAGATCGCGCAGCTCGAAGCATCCCGGGGGGCGGAGTTCGACAAGAACTTCCTGACCATGATGATTCAGCATCACGAGGGTGCGCTCAAGATGGTGGAAGACCTGTTGGCGTCGCAGGGGGCCGCGCAGGACGTCGATGTTTCCGTGTTTGCCAACGATATCACGACGGTGCAGACCGCCGAGATTGGAACGATGTACCGCATGCTGGACCAGGCGCCGGTGAATCCGGCGCCTGCCAAACGTTGAAGCGCGTCTTCATTGCCCTACATCTTTTCGAGGAGTCACCGCTGATGGGACATGTTCGTACACTGTGCGCGCTCGCGGCGCTCTCGCTGACCGTATCAGGATGGTTATCCGCGCAGACCTACCCCACGGGCAAGGACCCGCGCAACGGGCTCAAGTCCGGCATGCTGGATGCCGGCGTGGCGTTGGAGGGCATGAAGCAAGTGTCCTTCACGCCCAAGGCCGCCGAGTTCGACACTGCGCGCGGCTTGACCTTCGTGAATTCCGATATGGCGTTCCGCGGCAACTACGTCTACCAGGGCAACTTTGCCGGGTTTTCCATATGGGACGTGAGCAACCCGGCCAAGCCCGTGAAGATGTCGGTCGTCTCCTGCATTACCTCACAAGGCGACCCGTCCATTTACGGCAACCTGCTCTTTTTGTCGGCCGAAGGCGGCGGCAATCGCAACGACTGCGGCAAGGGCGGCGTGCAGGATCCCAAAGATCACATGGCCGGCGTTCGCATCTACGACGTGGCTGATCCGCGCAATCCGAAACTCGTGAAGAACGTGCAGACGTGCAAAGGCTCGCACACGCACACCGTCATCCCGAGCCCGAAGGACAAGGGCGTCATCTACCTGTACGTCTCGGGCAGTCAGGGCACGCGGCCAGAGACAGAAATGGCCGGATGCAAAGCCGGCACCGATCCCGCCGATGAATCGAACTCGCTGTATCGATTGGACGTGATCAAAGTGCCGTTGGCCAATCCGGAGAAGTCCGAAGTGGTGACGGGCGCCCGCATTTTCACCGGAATGGATGCGGCACCTCGGCGCGCTGGTGCGGGAGCCGGTCGTGGCGGTCGCGGCGCAGACCCGGCCGGCGGATCGTCGCCGCTGCCCACTGGCCCGCGCAACTGCCACGATGTATCGGCGTATCCCGAGATGAACCTGCTGGCCGGCGCCTGCGGCAGCTACGGCATCCTGGTGGACATCTCGAATCCGGAAAAGCCGATTCGTCTCGACGCCGCGGCCGACACCAACTTCTCGCTGTGGCACACCGCCGTGTTCAGCAACGATGGCAAGAAGATCGTGTTCACCGACAAGTGGGGCGGCGGCACATCGCCAAACTGCCAGGTGTCCAACATGATGGAAATGGGTGGAAATACCACGCTGACCATCGGCAAAGATCGAAAGATGAAGCAGGGCGCGTATTTCAAGATCCCGACGGCGCAGACCGCCCAGGAAAACTGCGTCTCGCACAACGGGGCCCTGGTTCCCGTGCCTGGCCGCGACATCATGGTGCAGGGCTGGTATCAGGGCGGTGTGGATGTGATCGACTTCACCGATCCGGACAAGCCGTTCGAACTGGCATTCTTCGATCGTGGTCCGGTAGATGCGCCGCCGCTGGTTGATGCGGGCCCCGGCGGTGCCGCTCGCACGGCCCCGGCTCGCGGCACCATTGGCGGATCGTGGGGCGCGTACTACTACAACGGGATGATCTACTCGTCGGAGATGGCGCGCGGCCTCGACATCCTCGAGCTCACGCCGAGCGACAAACTTTCCGCGAACGAAATTGCCGCGGCCAAGCTGATCAAGCTGGATCAGTTCAACCCGCAGAGCCAGCCGAAAATCGTGTGGCCCGCGGCATTTCCGGTGGTGCGATCGTACCTCGATCAGTTGGTGCGCGGCAACGGACTTGCCGCCTCGCGCACAACGGCCATTGACGGCGTCCTCACCACGGCCGAGAAGCAGACGGGCGCCGCACGGCGTGCGACGCTCACCACGCTCGCCGCGGCCGTGGAAAAGGATGTCGCCGGGGCCAAGGATGCCGCCCGGGTGAAGACGATGGCGTCCGCAATCAAGGCGCTCGCGGCGGCGTCGAAGTAGCCGATGGAGGGCTCGACGTTCAGTTGAGTAGGGGGGGCCACACGAATGCGTTGCTGAGCGACGACCCGCGAAGCAGATTCGTGCGCATGGGCCAGCCCGGAACGATCGAGCCTGATGATGTGGACAATGACATCGCCGATGTCGAGGGAGGGCCCGCGTACCCCAATGGCGTGAACCCCGCCACGGGTGGTTACGCCATGCGGCCGCTCCCTCCATCGCTGCTGGTCGCGCTGGCGGAGCAGCGCCAGCTGTCCGCCGCGGAGCTGGATGAGATTGCGCTTGCCGTGCACGAGAAAGTGGCACGCCTTGGTATCGAACATGACGATGACGCCCTCGACACGCGCGGATGGGGCGTGGTCTTCGCCGCCGACGATCCGTTGGTTGACGAAAAGCGCCGCCGCCTCGAGACGCTGTTGGAACACCGTCGCGGCCAAGCAGGCTCACTCTACAAGGAATTTTCCGCGGCCAGTGGACTGCAGACGGACGAACGCGGCCGCCGATTTCTCAATCGCCACGGCGCCGCGGCCGGTCCGGTTGATCCTCGGCGCGTACCGTACTACCTGCTCCTGGTGGGGTCGGCCACCGACATCCCCTTCGCCGCGCAGACCGAGATAGACTCGAGGCACGCGGTCGGCCGAGTGGACTTTGATAGTCTGGACGACCTCGAGCGGTACGCCCAACAGCTCGTGGCCAGAGAGACATCGGGTCAACTCCACGCCAAACGCGCAGCGTTCTTCGCGCCAGCGAACCCGGGCGACGTGAACACAAGCCGCAGCGCGAAGCGACTCGCCAAGCCTGCGGCCGATCAGCTCGCCGCTGACTGTCCCGCGTGGGCGGTGGAACGCGCGTTCGTTGCCGATGCCACCAAAGCGCGGCTCAGCGAGTGGCTCGCCAACAGTCCGCCGTCCCTGCTGTTCACGGCGTCGCACGGCCTGGCGCTCAATGCCAATGACCCCGCGCAGCGTGAACAACAAGGCGCGTTGGTCACGCAGCAATGGCCGGGCCCGCTCACCGGCGAACGACGAATGAGTAGCGATGAGTTCTTTGCGGCCAGCGATCTCCCTGCCGGCGCATCGCTCCATGGCATGCTGGCCTTTCTGTTTGCGTGCTTTGGCGGAGGGACCCCGCGCTACGACGAGTTCCTGCACTATGAGTCGGCGGAGCGACGCGCTCTGGCCGATGCGCCATTCGTCGCCCGATTGCCGCAACGACTACTCGCCGCCGGCGCGTCCGCGGTCATCGGCCACGTGGAACGCGCGTGGTCCTGCTCGTTTCTCTGGGCGGGCGCCGGATCTCAGACCAAGGTCTTCACGGACATGCTGCAGCAGCTCGCTTCCGGACGGCGCGTTGGCGCGGCGGCGCAGCTGTTCAACGACCGTTGCAATCAGATTGCCTTCGAGTTGGCCAACGCACTCAAGGACCGGCGTTTCGGCCTGCAGAACGACGAAGAAGTTGCAGGTCTCTGGCTGGCGCAGACCGACGCGCAAAACTATGCCGTGCTTGGTGATCCTGCGGCGAAGCTCAACACCTGATCGAGGCGACCCATGCTATTTGGCGCGCACGCGGCGCGTACGGACACCGAACCAGACGACTACGTGGATGTCGAGCTGCGGCTGTTCCCGTCCGTTGGCGGCGAGACGCCGGTCGAGCTGCGTCTCAGCCAGGGGCGCGACTTCCCCGCGTCACGAATTCGCCTCGACCTGGCCGCACTCGCCGCGCTTGAGACTCGCCCGCAGGCCTACGGCGAGGCCCTTGGCCGGCTGCTTTTCGACGGCACCACCCTCGGCACGCAGTTTTCTGAACTCGTGATCGCGTTGGACGCCAAGGCGCAGCGAAGTCGTTGGCGACTGCGCGTTGACGATCTTGCGCTCGAGACGATCCAGTGGGAACGGCTGTGCTATCCGGAGCAAGGACAATGGGTGCCAATGGCGGCGAACGCGGCCCGGCCGTTCTCACGCTTTGTGGCAACAGACTGGAAGAGCTCGTTACCACTCACTCAACGTCCCATCAGCATGTTGATGGTGCATGCATCTCCGCGCGGGCTGAATCGCGTACAGCTCGCGGACATCCCGGACGCGGAACGGCAGGCCCTTCGTGACGCATTGCTGGAGAGAGAAGCCGCCGCGCAGGTATCGTGTGTGAGCCTGAGCAGTGCGTCGGCCGATCGGCCAACGCTCGATCGAGTGCGACAGGCCATGACCGAGGCGCCATCTATTGTGCACTTTCTTTGCCACGGCGTTCGCGGACCAGAGGGGTCGGCCCTCGTGCTGGAGGGAGATGACGGCGCCGCACGTGTGGTGGGCCTGGCGGAGATTCTCGACGCCATCCGCGGTGCAACCACACCACCACGCCTGATCGTGCTTTCGGCCTGCGAGTCGGCGTCACACGACGGCACTGCGGCGTTCGTCGCGCTGGGACCGGCGCTTTCCGCGAGCGGCATTGATGCGGTGCTTGCGATGAGTGGACCAGTGTCCATGGACACGGCGCGACGCTTCTGCGCGCACTTCTACGAGCGACTGTTCGCGCACGGGGTGGTGGATCGCGCCGTGTGTGAAGCACGAGCGGTGGTGCGCGGCGCGCTTGACTGGGGTGTGCCCGTCCTGTTCTCGCGCCTGCGCGATGGTCAGCTGCTGGAGTTCCCGTCGGCGGTGGTGGATACCGCATACCTCAGCATTTCCGAGCGAGCGGTGCGATCCGCCCTGACCGCGCGCTCAGCGGCAGAGCGATCGCACGAGGCACGGTCGCAGGCCGCCGACGACATGATTGGCGCCACGACGGCGCTCATCTCGCAGCTCGAGGGCAGCCATAAGGTCTTGGTGGGCGTATGCAGCGACTTTCGTGCAACGGGAAGCAGTCCGGCAGAGTTTGCGACACGGTTCGAGAATTTTCGCGTGGAATTCAAACGGTACTTCGACGAGAAGGGATGGCATGCCGAGCGGACTCGCTGTCACGAGCTGCGCGGGCCCGCCGATCACGCGATGGCGCTCTTTCAGCAGGTGCTGCCGTCTGATCAGTTGCTGCAGTTGAAGGAGGACCTGGCCACCTTGCAGCAGGCGGACGGCATGATCGTGCAGCACCTCGAAGCGTTTCTGAATGAGATGGATGCTGCGGTGGAGGCGATTGCCCGCCTGATCCCGAATGATCTGGCGGCGGCGATTGAAGCGAAGCTCGCCTTCGAAGATCAGATCTCCCCAACCTTCCGCCGCAGCAAGTCCCTGCTGGCCGACATCGCCGAACGCTCACATCGCGTGCGCAAGGCGTAACCCGCTCCATCACGCAGGAGTACTGCCATGCCCGAACGAACAGTTCCCGGCACCACGCTCAGCTACCACCTGATCAATCACGATAGCGAGGGGCGGGAAGTCCGCGAGCCAGATGGCACGTATCTCTCGCACGCTCTGGTGAACACCATCGCCGAATCCTGGACGCGCGCGTCGGAACGCATCACCGACGTGTTCGTCATGAGCCATGGCTGGAAGGGCGACGTAAACGCGGCGATCGAGCAGTACGACCAGTGGAGCGCCGCCATGGCGGCGTGCGAAGGCGATCGCGCTCGCGTGCGCGTGCGCTGGCCCGACTTCAAGCCGCTCCTCATCGGCTTCCATTGGCCGAGCCTTCCGTGGGGCGAGGAACCGAATGCCGACGGCTCGTTTGCGGCCGAGCCCATTGGCGGCGAAGACCAGTTCATTGAAGTGTGGGGTGACCGGATTGCGTCATCCGACGCGGCGCGGGCTGCCCTTCGTGTGCTCTTTCGGTCGGCGCAAGAAGACATTGAGCCGGATCTGTTGCCACCGGACGTGGTCGAGGCATACCGCGTGCTCGAGCGCGAAGCCGGCTTGCGCGCCGACGGAGTCTCCGGCGCGCCTGACGCAGATCGCGAAGTCCTCAATCCGCAGCAGGCGTACGAAGACTGGCGCGATGTGGACGATGCGGTGTCGTTTGCGGGAGGCTTCATGGGCGGATTGCTGTCGCCGCTACGCCAACTGTCCTTCTGGACCATGAAAAAGCGCGCCCGCGCGGTTGGCGAGTCCGGGGGGCATCGGCTGTTGGAGCGCATCGCGGATGCCAGCAAGAACGCCGTGCGCATTCACCTCATGGGGCACAGCTTCGGCTGCATCGTGACGTCGGGCATGATTCGCGGCGATGATGCACACGGCATTCCTGTGTCGTCCGTGCTTCTGGTTCAGGGGGCGATGTCCCTGTGGTCGTTCTCACAGGGGCTTCCAAAGCGCAGCGGGAGCGGCTACTTCCGACCGGTGGTAGACCCCGCGCGAGTTCAGGGCGCACTGGTGGTCACCACGTCGCGCTTTGACCGTGCGGTGGGCATGCTGTACCCCAAGGCCGCCGGCGTGGCAATGCAGGTGGCGTTCGACACAGCGCCCTCCAAAGAGCTGCCCACGTACGGCGCCATCGGTGCGTACGGCATTCAAGGCGACGGACTACCGCTGGCCGCTCGCGAGATCAGCACCGACCTGACGTTCGACTATGCGTTCTCGCCCGGGCACGTGTACAACGTGAGGTGCGACTCCGTCATCAAGACCGGGGGCGGCCTATCCGGTGCGCACTCGGATATCGCGCATCCGGAAGTCGGCCATCTCTTCTGGGAAGCGGTGCTGTCCACACCATGACCTCATGACCACGGACCTTGAGATCACGCTGCGTCGCGGCTACGGCGCGGGATACGAAGTGGAGCTGCGCCGGTCACAGGCATCCGACCAGGGTGACGTGTTCACGCGTGGCAAGCTGGCGCCCGATTTCGACCCGGATGCGCTCCCGCGCGTGGGCCGCGGCGGCGAGTACGGCATTGCCATCGGCCGCGCGCTGCTCTTTGACGCGGCCATTCGTCGCGCATTTCGCGATGCAATTCTGGCGTCGGGTACTGACGCGCTTCGCGTGCGCTTTCATGTGCATCCGGACGCCGCGACGTTGTACCGTGTGGCGTGGGAGACCGCCCGCGACGAGGAACTTCCCGCGGGAGACGCGCAGCTGCTCTTCGCGGGAGATCGCATCGTGTTCTCCCGCTACATCACGAGTGCCGATGCGCGCCCACTGTATCGCCGCAGTCCCGGACAGGCATGGCGTGTGCTGGTCGCGGTCGTCAATCCATCGAACATCTCCAGCAAGCAGGTGGGCGGAGTCAAGCTCCCCCCTATCGACGAGGCGCTCGAACTACATCGCTTCACGGACGCGTTGGCGGGCCAAGCCAGCACAGAGGTGTTGCAGTCCAGCGTCGCGCCGGTCACGCTCGACGCGCTCATGGAACGTCTCAGCGCGGACTTCGATGTGCTGGTGCTGGTGTGCCACGGAGTCATGGCGGCAGGCCCTGTGCTCTTTCTGGAAGACGATGCAGGCAACACGACGCTCACCGACGGCGCCGAGTTTGTGCAACGCATCGCAGAACTCCGCACGCGTCCGCGGTTGGTGTTTCTGGCGTCGTGCCAAAGTGCGGGGACGAGTACCGAAGTGGAATGCACCTACGGTTCGGCTGGCGCCTTCGCGCCGTTGGGCCCACGTCTCGCCGACGCGGGTATCCCTGCGGTGATCGCCATGCAG
>JANNEV010000716.1:0-8842 GCA_031379145.1 Gemmatimonadaceae bacterium | reverse complement strand
GACGAAGCCCGCCATGTCGCAACGAAATCCATCGATGCCCGTCCGATCGAGCCACCACGTCATCTCGGTGAGCATCGCCGCGCGCATCGGCTGGCTGCCGTAGTTCAGGTCGGCCACATCCGACCAGTCCGTTTCCTTGCCCTTGTCGTCGATGGCACGCGAGATCGACCCGTCCGCCCGCAGCGTATACCAATCCTTGTGCGCCGTGGTCCACGCGTGGTCGAAGGCGGTGTGATTGGCCACCCAGTCCAGCAGCACCTTCATGCCGAGCGCGTGCGCCGAATTCACCAACGCGATGAAGTCTGCCTCGGTGCCGAATTCCGGGTTGAACGCCGTGTAGTTGGCGATGGAATAGTAGCTGCCGAGCCCGCCCTTGCGATTGAGCGTGCCGATGGGCTGCACTGGCATGATCCACAGAATGTCCACGCCGAGCGACTTGAGGCGTGGCAGCTGTTTCGTGAATGCGGCGAAGGTGCCTTCCGGCGTGTACTGCCGGATGTTCACCTCGTACATGACAGCGCTTTTGGACCAGTCCGGGTGCATGCCGCGGTCGACGGATGTGGCGGGCGGGGGCGTCTCCGCGCCGGAGCAGGCCGAAAGCAGGATCGGCAGCAGCAGACGTGCACCGCACCAGCGCAGTGATCGGAGCGAGCGGGATAGCGAGCGGGATAGCGAAAGCATACGCATACGTTCTGTCCGTGCGCCCACCGTCAGTGCGGTCGTTGCGTGGGCTGCGGTTTGGGGCGAAAAGGCATCGTGAGCAGCGCCGGTAGCGATTCGTGCTCCCGCGGCTCGGGGTGAGTATCGATGCCGTACACGAGCGCGCCGTGATCGAGAGTGCGGAACGTCCCGAACAGTCGATCCCAGATGGAAAAAATGTTGCCGTAGTTCGAATCCGTGTGCGGCAACGCGAAATGGTGATGCACCTTGTGCATGTCGGGCGAGACGAGCACCCACGACAGCGCCCGGTCCACGGTTGCCGGCAAGCGGATGTTGGCGTGGTTGAACTGGCTGAGTACCACACTGATTGCCTGGTACAGAAACACCATCCACAGCGGCGCTCCTGTGAGGACCACGGCCAGCGCGGTGAAGGAAAAGCGTACCACGCTTTCCCCCGGGTGGTGGCGGTTGGCGGTCGTGGTGTCCACGTGCGTATCGCTGTGGTGCACGAGGTGCAGTTTCCATAGCGGTGGCACATGGTGCGTCACAAAATGCGCCAACCATGCCGAGACCAGGTCGAGCAGCAAGAGTCCCACGATCGTGTACAGCAGCAGCGGCAACTCCGGCAGCCAGAACAACACACCGAACGCGCGGCTGGAGGCCCACTCCGACGCGAGCAGCAGCAAAAAGGCCAGCGCGAAGTTCACCACAACCGAGGTCGCGGTGAAGAACAGATTCAGGAGCGCATGCGACAGTTTCCGGTACGGCGAGCGAACGAGCGGCGCCGCACCTTCCCACATCCAGAAGAGTGCGATGCCTCCAACCAGAATCAGCGCACGATGCGCGGACGGGATGGTCGCGAAGTAGTCGGCGATGGCAGTCATGCAGGGAATATCGTAGACCGGGCGATGGTCAGCGAGCCCGGGTGACCGTCACGGCCGCCCGACAAGCTCGGGCTCATCGCCAGCCGTCTCAAGCGGCCTCACGCGATCGCCACTGCGGGCAATTCCGTGCACGCCTCAGCGCGGCGCGCGCAGCAGCTGCAGCGGCAGGTTGTTGCGCGCCACCAGCACCAGCGTGCCGCGCGCGCCATTCGACAGCAGGCGCATCTGCTTCACATCGCCGTCTATACTGAGCTGGCTGGTGGACTGGTCCACGGTGGCAAAGCGACCGCCACCGATGCCACGCAGCAGCAGGCCGTAGCCGGCGTCGTAGCGCCCTTGCACAGGCGGTACTCGACTGAAATTCCCTCCGAGCAGGAGGTCGAGCGATCCGTCGCCGTCAAAGTCCCTGACGAGAATGGCGTGCGTGGGAGCGAACTGCGCTTCTACCGGAAGCGGCTCCATGATGAACGTCCCGCGCCCGCTGTTGCGCGCGACCACCGTCGCAAAGGCGTGCGCCTGCAGCCGATTCGCCTGCTTGAGATCGCCAGCGGGGAAAATGTCCTCGATGCGGCTCGCCCCGAACGACGCATACGACGGATACTTGGGGCGCAGCACCGGCAACAGCTTCACGAGTTCGTCTCGGCCAGCCAACGGATAGCTGATGCCGTGCTTGTAGAAGGTGAGGATCTGCTCAACTGTGCCGTTCTTCAGGAAGTCATTGACGTACAATTGCGCCGGCTCCTTGGCCGACGCGGTGATGTACGCGTTAAGGCCGAGATTGCCCAGCACCAGATCGACGTGCCCGTCGCCGTCGAGATCGGCAGCGGACACGGTGTTCCACCACCCGTCACTGCCGGCGAAACCGGTCTCCGTGGTGCGCTCCACCAGCTTGCCCTGCTCCTGGTGAAACACACGCACCGGCATCCACTCACCGACTACCACCAGGTCCTGCATGCCATCGCGGTCGTAGTCCAGCCATGCCGCCGACGTGACCATCCCCGCCGTGGACAGCGCTGAGGCAACGGTGGACGTGACATCGGTGAAGCGACCGTGGCCATCGTTCTGCAGCAGATGGCTGCGTGGAATCATGCCGTACTTGCCGGTCACCACGCGCGCGCCCACGAACAGGTCGGGATGACCGTCGCCGTTGAAGTCACCGGCCACTGCCACCGATCCGTTTTCGAAGAAATCGGGGATCGCCGCACGGTCACGGCGGAAGTGCCCCATGCCGTCGTTGATGTACAGGCGATCGCGTAGCGCGTCGGCTCTGCCGGTGAACTCGTTGCCGCCGCTCACCACGTACAGGTCTGGCCTGGTATCGCCATTGGCGTCGAAGAACAACGCATCGACATCTTCGGCGAGGCTATCGGCCGCCAACTCCGGCTCGATGGCGGCGCGAAAGGTGCCGTTCTTCTGCTGCAGCATCAGCGTGCCGGGCTGCCATTTGGCGCCGCCAAGGTACACGTCGTCCAGACCATCGCCGTTCACATCGGCGACGGCGAGTGCGGGCCCCTCCGCGGACAACATCCTCGGCATCAGCGGTTCACGATCGAAATCGTTGAACGAGTTCTCCTCGTGCTTGTACGCCAGGCGAATGGCGCTCGTTACATCGGCAAAGGATGTCGACGGTGGAGTGGCGCCGCTCGTCGCAGTCGATGTCAACGGCTGCAACGCCGATGCGATCATCGCAGCAGTACCGCGCCTGGCCTCTCGCTGCGTCAGCGTGACCTGTGTATTGAGCGCCACGTTGGTCAATAGCTGCGTGCGACGATCGGGCCAGATGACGATGAGCGAGTCCAGCGTGCTCGCCGCTGCCGCGTCTCGCGCGCCAGCCGCTGCAAAGCCGAAGTGCATCCGCGGATCGACACTGCTCTGGAAGCCGCGCGTCGGGCTCTGCTCGAGTAGCTGCATCGTTCCCCGGTGACGTGCGACAACCCGCGTGCCGATGCCCGACGTGTTGCCGCCATCCCCCTTCAAGACCGCCGTGAGGTAGGCGTTGCCGTTCCGCTCGCGCGCGCGATTCCGGTAGATGGACGCGGGTGCGTTGATGTTGTTGGTCACCAGATCCAGCGCGCCACTGTTGTTCAGGTCCACATACGCCGCACCGTTGGAAAAGCCGCGCTGGCCGAGTCCCCAGGCCTGGGCCATGTCGGTGAAGCGCAGCATGCCATCGTTGCGATACACATGGTTGGCCACAGGCACCTGCGGCATCTGCTTCAGCAGCGACAGGTTCTCCCTGGTGATCCCCTGCGCCAGTGACGCCTGCACGGTCGCGTTGCCCACGAAATTGATGTAATCGAGATCGTTCGGGCGACGCAGGATCCCGCTGGTGATGAACAGGTCCTTCTGGCCGTCGTTGTCGAGGTCGGCAAAGAGCGTGGACCAGCTCCAGTCGGTCGCATACACACCGGCCAGATACCCGATCTCGCTGAACCGACCGTCGCCGCGATTCAACTGCAGCGTGTTGCGGGCGTACTGCGGATGGTATCCCGCCTCGAGCCGCAGATTGAACAGCGTGAACGACTCCGCGTTGGCCGACGACTTGAGGATCTCTTCGCGCTCGGGCATCATGTCGGCCACGATGACATCCGGACGTCCATCGTTGTTCATGTCGGCCGCATCGACGCCCATCGAGAAACGGCTGGTGTGCCGCATCGAGGTCGTGATGCGCTCCGAAAACGTGCCATCACAGTTGTTGTGATAGAGGAAGTCGTTCTCCTGGAAGTCGTTGGCGACGTACAGGTCCATGCAGCCGTCGCCGTCGAGGTCGCTGGCAACGACACCAAGCCCGAATCCCGCGATGCCGCCGTAGATACCGGCTTTTGCACTCACATCCGTGAAGTGGCCGCGGTCGTTGCGATAGAGTCGGCCGCCGCCAAGCTTGCTGCGCACATCCCGCGTGAGCGCCGTCCCGATCGCACGTTCCGTATGCGTGGAGTGGCTCAGGAGAAACAGGTCGAGGTCGCCATCGCTGTCGTAGTCGAAGAAAGCGGCCTGCGTGGAGTAGCCCACATGATCCACGCCCATCTGCGCGCTACGATCGGTAAATGTGCCATCACCGTTGTTGATGTAGAGCGCATTACGCCCGTGCATCGTCAGGTAGCTTACGGCTGATACATAGATGTCCACGCGTCCGTCACCGTTCACGTCGGCCATCGTCACGCCGGTCTTCCAGCCCTCTGGTCCGCCAACACCGGCTTTCTCCGTGATATCCTCGAAGCGATAGTCGCCCTTGTTCAGATAGAGCGTGTTCTTGCCGAGGTTGGAGGAGAAGTAGAGATCTGGTAAGCCGTCCGCGTTGATGTCACCAACCGCAACGCCACCACCGTTGTAGTAGTAGAGGTAGTTGAGGATGTTGAAGTCAGGCGCTTCAGGGAGCGTATTCGCGAAGCCAACGCCGGTGCGGCTGGCCTGCAGCAACTCGAAGAGCGGCGGTGCCGCAGTTGCTGCGCCCGCGGCCGACGGCGCAGCGGATGACCCAGCGGATGATCCAGCGGACGACGCATCCGGTGATGGCGTCTCGCGCGTACAGCCCGCGAACAGGAGCGCCGCGCCGAGCAGCGACGCGGCGCGGGTGAGAGTGCGCGCGGGCAAAGTTGTCACCAAGAGTTCACCAAAGGTTCACCAAAGGTTCACCGAGTGGAGACGCGGGTCGTCGGGTGTGTCATGAGGCGCTGCACGACAAGCGCACCGACCTTGCCGCCCTGCATCTGTCCCTGCTCGATGGCGCGCCGGAAGTGAATGCCGCCATACAGGCGGCTGATCGCCGCTTCCTCTGCCGCCTGCTTGAATGAAGTGAACGAGCGCACCGGCAGTCCGTACTCCACCTCGGTGGAATCCGCGAATGCCACGGCGTCGCCATACTTCTCCGTGAGGACCACGGCGGCTGATGTCGAGATCACGCTGTGGCCGCTCGTGTACTCGGGGAACGGTGGCGTTTGCAGCAACGGCTCCCACGCTTCATCGAGGTAGGTGTTGATCGTCGTCTCGGGGCGGATGACGTTGGTCGCGTACTTGGTCTCCCACACACTCAGGAAGCCATCGGCGAGCGCCAGCGCGGTGCGCGCGTAGGCGTCAGCCGCATCGAGCATGCTGGACTTCTTGTTTCGCGCGACAATGCTCACAATGCCCATCCAGTGGCCGCCTGGCGTGACCTTCTTGGTGGCAAACATCGTGTGACCCTGCACGTGCATGACATACGGGTTGCAGTCCCAGAACGCCGCGATGTTCCGCTGCTCCTCGGTGAGCGCCTTACCCACGTCGTGTACTTCCTGCATCTGCGCGTAAAATGCCGTGCCCTTTCTGGGGTCGAAGGCGATTGGCGGCTCAGGGCGGAACTGGCTTGAGGAATCGATGATGAACGGGCGCAGCTTGCCCCAGTTGGGCTCCACGGCATCCATGTACGCGGGCGGCGTGGGGATCCAGCGGCCTGCTTCCCTGGTGACGGTGTACTTGGGCATCCCGCGCATCTCCTTGTAGTTGTCTTTCGACGCCCACGCGAGAATGTGCTTGGCCACCGTATCGCCGTAGGCGATGGAGCGCGCGTACACCTCATCTGAAACACCGCTCTGCTTGAACTGTTCGTCCAGCGCACGGCGCAACGTGTCCATGCGCGCGCGGGAGAAGGTCAGTTGCGTCCCCACGGTCATCAGCGCGTGCACGCCGGCCAACGGCAGGGAGTACTCTGCACCAGCCTCACGCGCCGGCACGGGTGTGAGTCCGTTCAGTTGACCCGCCAGTGAGCGATAGCTGGTATCAGCCTGCCGCAGCACCTCATATGCCGCCACGCTGCTGTACGCGTACACTCGGCTCGCCTGCGGCGGGCTGAAGATGTCGTACACGATGACGCTGGTGAGGTCGTGAATCGCGTGATGCAGCGGTTCGGCATCGAGGGCGTTCGCGCCTGCGGTGCCCGTGGCGGACTTGGAGGCGGCGGGCTTTGCCGACTCGCTGTACTTCAGGAAGAGCACCGGAATGGCAAGCACGACAACCGCTGAGAGCAGGATCTTCTTCAGCTTCATTTGACTGGTCGCGTTGAGTTGGTCGTGGCCGATGGATTCGTGCGGAAGAACAGCGGCGTATCGTTGTTGCGCGCCACCATGATCAGCTCGCCCTTGCGCGTGCGCACACGCTGGATGTCGCGCGTCTGGCCAGGCACACGGAATCCGCTCACCGTCGAACGGACCGGTGTGAATCCGCCCTTGCTATCGCCGGTCAGCAGGAGGCCGTAGCTGCCGTCCATGACGCCGAGTTCAGGCTTTACACCATCAAAGTTGCCCGCCGTGAGCAGGTCCAGCTTGCCATCACCGTTGACGTCTTGCGTCAGCAAGCCGAACGTCGGGGACAGCTGTGCCTCGCGCGGCAGCGGCATCATGGTGAACGTGCCGTCTCCGTTGTTCCGCGCCAGCGCCGATTCGAAGCGGTAGGCCTGACGAGTAATCGCCGAAGCCAGATCAGCCGCAGGGAAGATGTCAGTGATGGTTTGCGTCGCGTAGTCTTTGTAGTTGCGATAGCGCGCCTTGAGCGGCGGAATTGCCTTGATGATGTCGTCGCGCAGCACCATCGGATATCGCTTCCCCTTCGAGACCGTCGTCACGATCTGCTCGTCGAAGCCATTGCCGTCGAAGTCCTTCACGTACATCGTCGTCGGTTCGGCGACAGTGGCCCGGAGCCGCTGGTTTAACCCGGCATTACCCACGATGAAGTCCACCCGGCCGTTGCCTGCAAAGTCGCCGGCGATGACGCGGTTCCACCAGCCATTGCTCTGCTCGAGGCCCGGGCAGGGCAGCGGCTGCAGCTTGCCACCGCCCATGTTGCGGAAGATCGTCAACGGCATCCAGTCGCCAACCAATACCAGATCGGGGCGTCCGTCGCCTGTGATGTCACGCCAGAGCGCATTCGTCACCATGCCCACGTGTGCCAGATCGGGCGCCAGCGACGCAGTGACGTCGGTGAAGTGGCCGGTACCGTCGTTGCGCAGCAGTGCACTCGCCGGATCGCGACCATAGCTTCCCGGTACGACGCGTCCGCCGATGAACAGGTCGAGCGTTCCGTTGCCATCGATGTCCGCGGCCGCCACATGCGAGCCGCTATTCGATTCGGCCGGGAGATAGCCTTCGGCCTTGTGAAAGCGACCGCCGCCATCGTTGAGATACAGCCGGTCCTGCAGCGCGGGGGCCAGGTCGGAGTACTCGGAGCCGCCACTGACCACGTACAGGTCGGGGCGCTTGTCACCGTTCGCGTCGAAGAACAGCGCGCCGACGTCTTCGGAGATCGAATCGGGTTCGAAGAGCCCCGGATTGCTCCGCACAAAATGACCGTCGGGCTGCTGCAGCATCAGCTGTGACACTTGCTCCTTGGCACCGCCCACGAAAACGTCATCGAGCCCGTCGCCGTTGACATCGGCCACGGCAACGGCGGGCCCTTCAGTCGAGACCATCTTGGGGATCAGCCGCTCGCGATCGAAGTCCACGAAGTCATTCTCGTGGTGCGTGAATCCAAAGCCGATCTGTGCGGTGACATCCGAAAGCAGGGTCGCCGGAGCGGTCGCGGCAGCAACGGTGGACAGAACGGCGTCCTTCTGCTGAAACGCCATGCGCGCGTTGGTGGCAACGTTCCGCGCCACACTGACGCGTCCGTCCGGCCACTCCACGGTCACGGAGTCGAGCTGCGCATGCGATCCGACGCCAAACGTCAGCAATGGCTGCATGCTCGACTGGAACCCACGCACCGGCGCCTCTTCCTGCATGAACAGCTCACCGCCCACGCGCGCAGTCACCCGCGCGCCAACGGCAAAGCGATTGCCTCCCTCACCTTGCAACGACACCTGCAGAAAATGATTCTCCTGCTTGATCGTGCGCGCGTTGTTGCGGTACACGAACGCGTCCATGTTCACGTTGTTGACCACAAGATCCAGCGCGCCATCGCCATCCAGATCACCGTACGCGGCGCCGTTGCTGAAGCTCGGCGTGTCCAGACCCCACGACGTGGCTTCGTTGGTGAACCGCAAGTCGCCGTTGTTGTGGAACATGTAGTTGGGAATGCGCGTGGACGACATCGCATCGACCAGCTGCAGGAAGTCCACTTTCTTCCCGTTGAACACCGCGTCTGCGGCGGTCTGATTGGCCTGTGAGGAGATGTAGTCCTGCGAGGTGACGTCTTTCGCGAGTCCGTTCGTCACGAACACGTCCTTGCGACCGTCCAGGTCGAAATCGGCGATCAGCGCACTCCAACTCCAGTCGGTGCGCGACACACCCGCGATCTGCCCGATGTCGCTGAACGTGCCGTCGCCGTTGTTG
>JANNEV010000704.1:0-4204 GCA_031379145.1 Gemmatimonadaceae bacterium | reverse complement strand
GCCCACGGCAGTGGTTTGTTGATGAAGTCCGTGGCGCCCACCTCGTAGGCCCGGTGGATCGATGCCACGTCGTCGCTTGCTGTTGTCATCAGGATCGGCACGTGCCGTCCGCGTGGACGGGCGCGAATGAGCGTGCATGTCTCGAACCCGTCTTGTTCCGGCATCACCACGTCGAGCACGATCAGGTCTGGCGTGGCCTGATCGAAGAGGCGCACCGCCGCGATGCCGTTCTCCGCCTCGTCGACGCGGAAACCGGCGCGTTCCAGCGCCTGTCGCGCCAGCAGCCGGACCATGCGGTCGTCATCGACCAGGAGCACCAGTGGTGCGCTCGATGGCGCGATCACGCGGCTCGCTCCGCCTCGCTGACGCGCATCTGGTCACGCACCTGCGCGAGCGCTGTACAGGCCGCCGTGAACGCCGTCGAGAGCTGCTCGATGTCCGTGCCCGGGCACAGAGTGCGGGCGGAGCGGGCTTCCGCCTCGATCCGCTCGCAACGCGCCATGACCTCGCGCGCTCCCACGCAGCCACTCGACGATTTCAGCTTGTGCGCCGAGAACGCGAGTGCCTCGATGTTTCTGGCATCGTGCGCCTGCCGGACAGCCGCCAGCAGCCGGGCGCCGTCTTCGAGGTAGAGCTGAATGATCCCGGAGACCAGCGATCCGTCGGAGTCCATCAGGCGCACGTCCGCCAGCGCCTGCGGGACCAACACCTCCGTCGGATTCGCCGTGTGGCTGGGCGTGCTCGTGTGCGCTGGCGTGTGCGCTGGCGTGTGCGCGTGTGCAGCGCCTGTCCTCGGCGTTCCCGCGCTGGCTGGCAGCCAGCGTTCGAGGACACTCCGCAGCGCCCCGCGCGAGAATGGCTTGGTGAGATAGTCGTCCATGCCAGCGGTCAGGCAGCGCTCCCGGTCACCCTGCAACGCATTGGCGGTCAACGCGACGATCGGGATTCGGGGGCCGGAGCCTTCGTGTGCACGAATGCGACGTGTGGCTTCGAACCCATCCACGACAGGCATCTGGCAGTCCATCAGGATGACATCGAACTGATCGCTCGCGGCGGCCGCCACTCCCGCGAGGCCACCCTCGGCCAGCGTGACGATGCACCCGAACTGCGTCAGCATGGCCTGCGCCAGCTGACGATTGACCTCGTTGTCTTCGACGACCAGGATGCGCGCCGCGATGGGTGTGGCATCGGAGCCGCTGGGGGACATCCCGGTGCTGGCAGGTATCACATCGAGACGGAGTGCCGCCCGTAACGCGTGCTGCAGCTCGTCCCGCCGGACTGGCTTGGTGAGCGATACCACGATGCCGGCTTCCCGGGCGTCGGCCAGATCACCAAGGGAATCGCCCGAAGTCAGCAGGATCATGCGGGTGCTGGCCAGTTGAGCGTCTTCCGCGACGCGGCGGGCGAACGCCAACCCCGACATCCCGGGCATGTGCATGTCCACCAGGGCCGCGTCGAAGGGCCTGCCGCGCGTCAGCGATGCGCGCATCGCGGTGAGCGCTTCGTCGCCGCTTGCGGTGCTCTCAATGTCCAACCCGATCGACTCGCACTGCGAAGAGAGAATCGCCCGATTCGTGGGATTGTCCTCGACAATCAGCAGCCGGCGCCCCGCCAGCGTTTTGGCATTGACGGGCTGCGCGTCCGCACTGGTATTGATGGGTAGCGTGAGCTCGAACGCGAACGTGGAACCCGCACCCGGTTCGCTCGTCAGCGTGAGCGATCCGCCCATCAGTTCCACCAGCTGTTGCGAGATGGCCAGCCCGAGTCCTGTGCCGCCGAACCGACGCGAGGTTGACATGTCGGCCTGGGAGAACGGCTGGAAGAGGCGGCCAATCTCCGTCGGCGTGAGGCCGATCCCCGTGTCGCGAACGCTGAACAGCAATCTCGTGTGCGCCGCATCCGGCCCACCGAGGTGTTCGAGTGCCACCTCCACCTCGCCCCGTTCCGTGAACTTCACGGCGTTGGCGACGAGGTTGATCATCACCTGCCTGACGCGATTGGGATCGCCGATCACCGAGGTGGGCACCGACGGGTCGAGGCGACATGCAAGGACGAGCTTCTTGCGCGCCGCGTTCTCCGACAGGAGCGATGTTGCGTCTTCCACCAGCTGCGCGACATCGAACGGCACTGCTTCGAGTTCCAGACGATCCGCCTCGATCTTCGAGATGTCGAGGATGTTGTTGATGACCGCCAGCAGCGCTTCCGACGAACGGGTGGCCGACAGCGCCATGCGCGCCTGCGTGGGCGTCAGGTTCGAGTCTGCCAGCAGCTCGAGCATGCCAACCACGCCATTGAGCGGCGTGCGGATTTCATGACTCATGTTGGCGAGAAACTGCGACTTGGCGCGACTGGCCGCCTCGGCATTCTCCTTTGCGTGCAGGAGTTCGTCCTGTGCTTCGCGCCGGCGCGTGACGTCCTGGCTGACACCGATCATCCGTGGCCCTCCGCTGTCGGTGGCGACCACGCGACCACGGGCGCTCAGCCAGCGCCAGGTGCCGGCATGCTGGACCCTGAAGTCGGCCCGGAAGATGTCGCCAACGGCTGACGCCTTTGCCACAGCGGCCAGCAGTGCCTCCCTGTCGTCGGGATGGGCGTGTTCCGAGAAGTGCGCGAAGTGCTGTCCCTCCGTATCGGCGATACGCTGATCCTTCGAAACCACACCGGTGATCGTCACGGCCCGCTGCAGCAAGTCGTACTCCCACGAGTGCATGCCGGCGCTCTCGAGCGCCAGCTTGAGGTGTGCGTCTGCTGCGCGCTTGTCCTGCTCGGCCAACTCACGCTCGTTCATCTCACGGCGCAGCTCGGCGTTCTTCGCTTCCGTCTGCTCCATCGCCGCCGCCAGCTGGAGGGCGAGCTGTTCGGACTCGGCACGGGCGCGGAGCGAACCGAGCACCGTTTCTGCTGAGCGTTGACCGAGAGTGATCAGGATCAGCGCGAAGAGCAGGCAGAGCACGCCAAGCGCGGTTTCAGTCTCGCCGCCAAGGTGCAGCTTGTAGGCGGTGATTGGCAGGAAGAGAGCGAGCACGAACGCACGGTACGCCGCATGCACGGCCCCGGTACTCTGGACGCCGACGGCGGCCACACCTGTCACCACGAACGCCAGCACGCCCCGCGTCCATTGGCCGTCTGCCGGATACAGGGCGGTGCCCATGGCGCTCCAGACGAATCCGGACACGCCGGCGCCAACGATGAAGATCCGCCGCCATCGTGCAGTCTGCTCGAGATGGTGCTTGCTGTCGAGATACCGACGGTAGAGCAGGAATCGGACGCCACTGACTGCCCAGTGTGCAAGCACCCAGGCGATCTGCAGCGGTACCGACGAGGACTGCCCGAGGAACATCACCAGCCCGACGGGGACGACGACGGTCATCAGCAGCGTCGGCGGCAGCAGTCGATACGCTCCCTCCACACTGCGCGCCAGCGTCAGGTCGTCCCGCGGTCGATCCGATGGTTCGGTCTGCATCATTCCAGCGGTGTCTCCGGCGGGGGGCGGAATCTGCATGGTGGCAGGGCAATCAACGGGTGAGTCTCGACCGTGACGTGTCCGCGCTTGAACTCGGTACCACTTGCGTTTGCGCCACAGCCGACACGACCGCACCGCGAGCTCTCGCGGGTAGTTTGGTGAAGCAGTCGGCGAGGAGAATCCAGCACGGCGTCGCCTTGCGCGGCACCGGGCTTGGCCTGGCCACGTGCTACTCGATTGTCAGCGGTGCCGGGGGGGCATCGACGTGACGAGTCGGCCCGGCCGTACACGATTCGAGATCTGGTTGCCGTCGTCCGGGTGACGCTGAATTTCGTCGCGGCCAGCAAGTGATGGGTTCGGTAGACGAGACGTGTCGGTGGCGGGGCAGACGCCTGCACGGAACGCCCGCCCGCGAAGGTAGTTTCATGGAGGTCGGCTTTCCCTAACCACTTACGTGTCGCACGCCCCTTGCGGGTGGGTGCGGACTTTCAGGATGTCAGAATGCCCCCACATATGCTGATGGACGCACGACGGCCGCGCACCGCATTGGTGAGCCGATCAGCAGGCTGCGCGGTGCTCCTTCTGGTTGTCGCCGGTTGTGCCACCAACCCCGCCACCGGCCGCCGCGAACTCTCCCTGGTCAGTCAGGGCCAGGAGATCGCGCTCGGCCAGGAAGGGGCCAAGGCTGCGGCGGCTCAGATGGGCATCTACGCGGATTCGGGGCTGCAGCGCTATGTGGCG
>JANNEV010000677.1:0-6217 GCA_031379145.1 Gemmatimonadaceae bacterium | reverse complement strand
GAGTTTCCGACCCGAGCCGTCGATGCTGTCTACGGTGGTGGGCCATGGCGAAGTGGTGTTGCTGCGCGGTGAACTGATGCCGATCGTGCGTCTGCATCGGCTGTTCGATGTGCCCAACGCGGTACAGAGCCCGTTGCAGGGCCTGCTGATGATCGTGGGCGATGGCACACGTCGGACGGCGCTGCTGGTCGATGAATTGCTGGGGCAGCAACAGGTCGTAGCCAAAACGCTCGGTGCGGCACTCGGGAAGGTGCCTGGCGTAAGTGGCGGGGCCATCCTGGGCGACGGTCGAGTCGGTCTGATTCTCGACGTGAACGAAACGGTCGCGTTGGGGCAGAGTGACCACGTTGTTCCGTTGCAGCGAGACCGGGATCGCATCCAGGACGTCGCCGCGTAAGTGTGTCGTGCCTGGCCGCTCCGCCGATGGAGCGGCGATACCCAACCTCTAGGCGCAGAGCTGTCCTGTGCCCCCTTACCAACATCGCCGGACGAGCCATGAGCATGCAGACCGAAAGCCAGAGCACCACCACGACGTCGAGCCGCGCCGGCAAGTATCTCACCTTCTTTCTCGCGGGCGAAGAGTACGGGCTCGAGATTCTCAAGGTCAGCGAGATCATCGGCATGCAACCGATCACGCGAGTGCCGCGGAT
This sequence comes from Gemmatimonadaceae bacterium, assembly GCA_031379145.1. Classification (GTDB taxonomy): domain Bacteria; phylum Gemmatimonadota; class Gemmatimonadetes; order Gemmatimonadales; family Gemmatimonadaceae; genus Gemmatimonas. The sequence goes on along the minus strand of JANNEV010000677.1, from coordinate 5,567 downwards.
GCCCGAGTTTGTCCGAGGCGTCATTAACCTTCGCGGCAAGGTCATCCCGATCACCGATTTGCGGAAGAAGTTCGACATGGCACAGGATGCCGACGCCGACAGCTGCATCATCGTGGTCCAGATGAAGGGCATCCAGACGGGAATCGTGGTGGACCGCGTGAGCGAAGTGGTGGCCATCGCCGAAGCGGACATCGAGGATGCCCCATCCTTCGGGCAGGGCATTCACACCGAGTTCCTGCTCGGCATCGGCAAGCAGGGCGGACGCGTCAAGCTGCTGCTGGACATCGACAAGGTCCTCGTGACGAGTGAACTGGAAGCGCTCGAAGCAGCACAGTCGCACGCCACCTGATCCGCCGGTCCACAGGCATGCCATCAAGCACCGCGGCAGGCGCGGCGTTCGCCGAGTGCGAGTTGACGTCGGCCCAGTTTACGCGGATTACCGATCTGCTGTATCAGCACGCGGGCATTCGCATGCGCGAGGGGAAGGAGGGGCTGGTGCGCGCGCGGCTCGCCAAGCGACTGCGACAGCTCGGCATACCCGACTTCGACGCGTACCTCTCCTTCGTGCAGTCGGAGCGGAGCCGCGCCGAGTTCGCGGAAATGATCGATGCGCTCACCACGAACAAGACCAGTTTCCTGCGCGAGGTCTCGCACTTCGATTTTCTCCGTGAGCAGATTCTCCCGGATCTCAAGGGCCCCGTGCGTATCTGGAGCGCCGGGTGCTCCACCGGTGAAGAGCCATACACGCTCGCCATGTTGGCCAACGAAACCTACGGCGCCGATACCGCGAAGCGCGTGCGTATTCTGGCCACCGACATCAGTCACCGGGTACTGGCGCAGGCCAAGGCCGGCCAGTACCCGGCGGAAACCATGTCTGACGTGCCCGCCGCCTGGCTGCAGAAATACTGGGCGAAGCAACGGGACGACGCCGGTCGCACCCTGTCGTCGGCCGCGCCGTCGCTGCGTTCGCTGGTGCAGTTCGCGAAGCTCAACCTGATGGAGAAGTGGCCCATGCAGGGCCCCTTCGGCGCGATCTTCTGCCGGAACGTGATGATCTATTTCGAGAAGGGAACGCAGCAGCAACTCGTGGAGCGCTACTGGGCGCTTCTGCGGCCTGGCGGACACCTGTTTGTCGGGCACAGCGAAAGCCTTACCGGACTCACGCATCGTTTCCGATACGTGCAGCCCGCCGTCTACATCAAGTGACATGACGACGATCGCACCTATCCGACCCATCGATCGCGTGGTCGGCGTTGCCGACCTCAAAGTGTCGTCCGCCGCCGGAGATCGCCTCATCACGTACGCGCTGGGCAGCTGCCTCGGCATCGTGGTCTATGACCCGGTGGCGAATGTGGCCGGCATGCTGCACGTGATGTTGCCCACCGGCACGATCGATGCCAACAAGATGCAGGAGAAGCCGGCCATGTTCGTGGACAGCGGCATTCCGGTGCTCTTCAAGGAATGCTACAAACTCGGCGCGAAGAAGGAACGCATGGTGGTCAAGGTGGCCGGGGGCGCGCACGCCGGTGCCTCGGAGGAGGCCGATCGGTTCCAGATCGGCAAACGAAACATGATTGCGTTGCGCAAGTTGCTGTGGAAAAACGGCGTGCTCGTGCACGCGCACGACACCGGCGGGATACAAACCTCCCGTACGATGTGGGTGGATGTCGCGACTGGCGACGTCACGCTCAAAATCAGTGGTGCTGAAAGCAAGCTCTAACCGCCGCTCACGGAATCCCTATGGCATTCAACGTTCTCGTGGTGGATGACAGCGCTGTCATGCGACAGATGGTCGTCCGCACTCTAAAGCTGAGTGGTCTTCCGCTGGGCACGATCCTCGAAGCTTCCAACGGCGAAGAGGGGCTGTTCGTGCTGCGTGATCAATGGGTCGACCTGCTCCTGCTCGATATCAACATGCCGGTGATGAACGGCGAGGAGATGCTGCGACGCTTGCGCGCCGCACCGGAAACCGAGTCGCTCCCCGTTATTGTCGTGTCGACTGAAGGCAGTGAAACACGCCTTGCTGCCCTGCATCAGATGGGCGCCGCCATCGTTCGCAAGCCGTTCGCGCCAGAAACCCTGCGCGACACCATTATTCGAATCACCGGAGTCACCGATGCCGAGTACTATGGCCCAGTCGCTGTCGCAGACGACAGCGGCGACTTTTGAAGATCTCGCGCTGCTCTTCCCCGAGCAGGAGCCGAACGCCGAACAGGAGGCCGCGCCACTTGATGTGACCGTGTCCGTCGACTTCCGAGGGCCGTTCACCGGTCGCCTCGTGCTCAGCGCCAGCGCGATCGTGCTGCCCGCGATTGCGTCGAACATGTTGGGTGAGGCGCAGAGCCGGAAACCGCAGCTGCAGCGCGATGCGCTCGGGGAGTTGGCGAATGTGATCTGCGGCAATGTGCTGCCCTTGATCGCCGGCGCGGAAGCGGTGTTCAACCTGAGTGCGCCACGGGTGCACGATGCCGATGAGGCGCCCTCCCGGGAGCATGACACCCCAACGGCGCACGTCGGATTCGGCGTCGAAGAAGGGCGGATCGCATCGACGCTCTACGTCTTCGACGCGCTGGCGGCTCAGGCGAACTTGCAAATGGCACACGTCGCGTGAATACGCCGGTCCGTCCCGTCACCACTGCGCCCGCGCCCTTCACGCGTCGGCCCGGAGTGGTGCGAGTGCTCATCGTCGACGACTCCGCGCTGGTTCGGCGGATTCTCTCGGATGCGCTCTCGCGTCACTCCGACATCGAAGTGGTGGGCACGGCGACGGATCCCTACGTGGCGCGTGAGAAGATCGTGCAGCTGCGACCTGATGTCATCACGCTGGACATTGAAATGCCGCGCATGGATGGATTGTCGTTTCTGTCCAAACTGATGCGGCACTTCCCGATTCCGGTGGTGGTCGTCAGCTCACTCACGCCGCAGAACAGCGACACCGCTCTGCGCGCGTTGGCGCTCGGCGCCGTGGAAGTCCTGGCCAAGCCGGGGTCTTCACTCGCCGCGGGTGACGTGGCCGAGGAGCTTGTTCGCGCGGTGCGCGCTGCGTCGCACGCGCGCGTCGTCAAACGCATCGATCCTGAAGAAGGGGAGCCGAAGGCGGCGCGTCCCGCCATTGCAACGATGGACGCGACACACAAGATCATCGCGCTGGGAGCGTCAACCGGCGGCACGCAGGCGCTGGAGCACGTCCTCCGGCGCTTTCCTGTCGATGCGCCGGCCACGGTGATTGTGCAACACATGCCCGAGCACTTCACGCTGTCCTTCGCCAAGCGGCTGGACACGGTGTGCGCCATGCGCGTGCAGGAGGCCAGGGACGGCGACTATCTCTCGCCCGGCCTGGCACTGGTGGCACCTGGTGGGAAACATCTGATCGTGCAGGCCAATGGTGCCCGCTGGGTGGCACGGGTGAAGGATGGCCCCAAGGTGCACCATCAACGGCCCGCCGTTGATGTGCTCTTCCAGAGCGTCGCCAGAAGTGCCGGTCGGAATGCGGTCGGCGCACTCCTGACCGGCATGGGTGCCGACGGCGCCAAAGGCATGCTGGCGATGAAAGAGGCGGGCGCCTATACCGTGGCGCAGAACGAGGAAACGTGTGTGGTCTACGGGATGCCGCGGGAAGCCGTCAAGCTGGATGCCGCCACCGATGTCCTGCCGCTGGAGAAGATCGCCGACGCGTTGCTTCACGCACTTCGGCCTGCGCTCGTTCGGAGCGCCTGAGCCAGCGACAAGGCAAACGCGAGCGCTCCGTCAGGACAGCGGGAGCCACAGCGATACCACGGTCGTGGTGTGATCGATGCGTTCTCGCGTGAGGTGACCACGGTGGGCGCGAGCAAAGTTGAACGCACAGGTCAGACCAAATCCTGCACCTCGCTCGCCCTCTTTGGTGGTGGCGAACGGTTCCTCGGCGTTCTCCTGCACCGACGCGGCGAAGCCCTCGCCGCTGTCGCACACACGCAAGTGCGCCCAATGCCCCCGGGGAACTGTCGTTCGGCCGATCAGCGCTGGCCGGTCAATGCTCACCGCGCGCCAGCCGACGCGCACCGCGTGGCCTGCCGGTGACGCTTCGACGGCGTTCGTGATCAGCTCGTGAACCGACTCGGACAGCCAGTCGTGATCGACGGTGAGCTCGCCAACAGGGGTATCCGGTGCTGTGTCGAGAGCCACCCGCGGGGATGCGGACGAAACGGCAAGCGAGGCGACGATCTCCGCGAGTACACGTTGTGGGTCAGCGAGCGTGTGCAGGCTCGCGGCCTGTCGAGAAACTTTGGCAATCCGCCGCACATAGCTCGCCATGGCGTCGGCGGCGCGATGGATCTCCGCGATGTCCGAACGCAAGTCAGAATCGTTCGGCAGTTCCGCCAGCGCCAGCTCGCTGTAGGTACGTATGACAGTGGCGTAATTGTTCAGATCATGCGCGACCTTGCGGGCGAATCGGCTCACCGCAGCGTGCGGATCCGGGTGAGACTCCGTGGCGCTCCCGGCGACGGTGAATGTCGACGCGGCAGTCGCGGGCGTCTGCGCAGGTTTGTCTGCGGGTCTTGATGAAGTGTCACCCGCAACGTCGGCGTTCATGATCGGAAAAGAAAGACCGGAACCGTGAATTGACAACCGGTGTCGGAAGCGATCCTATACGGATAGATTCGCGTATCTACCCCGCTCCCCGAGGCTTTCATGTTTCCCGCCGCCGCTCGCGTTTCCCTTGTTGCGCTGTTGTTGTCTCCCGCCATCGTGAGTGCGCAGGCCGTTCCAACGACGGATCAGCAGATTGCCGCCGCCGTCATCGCGTTGCCCAAGGAGATGCGCGATGGCGCGGGAGTGATGGGGTACCGGACAGCCGGCAAGTTGGAGCTGCTCCGACCTTCCAAGAACGGCATGCTCTGTCTCGCTGACAATCCGGCGGAGCAGCAGTTCCACGTGTCGTGCTATCACGAGTCCATGGATCCCTTCATGGCGCGAGGGCGCTCGTTGCGCGCCGCTGGCACCACTGGCGCGCAAGTGGACACGGTTCGCTTTGCCGAAGTGAAGGCGGGCAAACTCAAGATGCCGACCGCGCCGGCGTCGCTCTATCAGGTATTCGGGCCCAAGAAGGACTTCAATCCCGCCACCGGCACGGTGTCCGATCCGCGCCCGCTTTTCGTGGTGTACATCCCCTTTGCCACGGCGGCGAGCACGGGCCTGAGCACGGCACCGACCGACAAGGGACCCTGGCTGATGCTGCCCGGCACACCGAAAGCCCACATCATGTTCAGTTCGAGCATGTAGTTGACTGCTCCCGTGAGTGCGCGTGCGCTCAAGCCGCTCACGGCCGCGCGTCTCCGCGTCGCCGTTGCGGCGATTTCGGCCGCAGACGAGCGCATGGCCGCGGCCATGGCACGGGTTGGTCCGTGCACCCTGCTCCCACGTTCTGACGGCACGCACTTCGATCACCTGGCGCGGGCCATCGTGTATCAGCAGCTGTCGGGGTCGGCGGCCAGTACCATCTACGGACGATTCGTCGCGCAGTGCGGCGCTGGAGAGGCGCCCACGCCTGAGCAAATCCTCGGACATGACGAGCTGCGGTTGCGGGG
>JANNEV010000644.1:0-10550 GCA_031379145.1 Gemmatimonadaceae bacterium | reverse complement strand
CGGCGACAGCGATGCCGGCGCCGGATCAAAGCGAACGTCCCAGTTGCATCCGAGCGGCGCGGCTACCACCGCTGCACTGCTCAAGCTGAACGACACCGGCGCGCTACCGGGCGCGAGCACGAGCGGCCTCGCCTCGCCCAGTGCCGCGCCGTTTTGCACGCGAATCTCCACGGTCAGGCTCTGCACCGCGCGCTGCGGTGTGAACGCAATGGCCGCGGTGCGAAGCAGTCCGAAACCGCCGTTCGCGAGGCGAATTTTCCAGTAGCTGGCTGCGTTGGCCGTCGGGAAGCCAGCGAGGTTGAGATGCGCCTGCGGATTCACCGCGAGTCGGTCGGTCTGAAACAGGCTATCGGCGGGAATCTGCGCCGCCCGAACGGCATCGAACTGGGCCAGCGTACTCGCCGGGGTGAGGGCGAGTACCTGCGCGTCCGTGGCCGACCTGCCGTTGTCGAGGGAGTAGCCGAGGACATTCTTGCTCGTGGCACCACCGATGGCCGGGCTGTTGAGACGCAGCTCATATCGCCGAAAGGCAACATCCCAGTCAGCAGACCTGGATACGAGGGCGCCGGTCGCGAAACTGAAGTACACCAGCGTATCGGTGCTGCTCGCGTTCAGAGGCCCAAACGTCACGATCTGGTTGATTGCCGGCTCCGGCGTGCCCGCTGCAGGACCGGTGGGGTCGACCTGCCCCTCGGCGCAGGCCACTATGCCGAACAGAGTCAGGAGCATCGCCGTCGGCTGAGAAGCGCGGCGGATGAACGAGGGAATCGCGGGCATTGAGACGGGAGGACGAGAGAGCGGTGGAGTTCGGAATACACGGCGTGGCGTCACGACCAGGAACGGCGCGTTGCACCCTCATTCAGAGTAGTCCGCGTGCTCCCCCCGCTGCATTCGTACTTATCACAAGGGGCCCTCCGTACATCTGCTGTGCGGAGGGCCCCTGATTCATGCACTTCGGCGCGGCACTACGGCACCGATTGCCCTCGCGTCGCGCCCGCAGGCCGATCGATCGGCACCGAGATGGTCCCTTCCGCACCCGCCGTCATTGGCGAATCCAGCTGGTGCAGTGGTGGCCCCAGCGTTGGCTCGCAGACTCCTTCTGCCGTCTCGCGGATGAGCTGATCAACCACAGCCCGCAAGTCGCCGGTGCGAGCATAGGTCGCCAGCTGGCGTTGCGCACTCGAACCGTGCTCCAGAATGTGAAACGCGTACTCTACCTCTTTTCTGGTTCCAAGCTCATCGAGCACATCATCAAGGAACCACTCGATCAACTCCCGAATCAACACGGGGGCGGGCAGCTCCTCCTTCTTCCCGAAATCAATGAGCTTTCCGCCGAGCCCCCATCGAACGGCCCGCCACTTGTTCTCTTCGATCAAATCGGACGCATAGACGCGATAGCTCATGTTGTCGCGGCGCAGCTTCCACATCTTCGCCACGACGGCCTGAAGCAAGGCGGCCACGCAAATCGCTTCGTCCACCCGGGTGTTCACGTCGCAGATGCGAAACTCGAGCGTCGGGTACAGGTGATGCGGGCGCACATCCCACCAGATCTTTGAGCCGTCCGGAATGCTCTTGGTCTTCACCAGTGTTTCCGTGAGCTCAGCGAAATCGTTCCACCCGTTCAGAATCCGCGGCACACCCGTTCGCGGAAAGTTCTTGAAGACGATGCTGCGATACGAGTGCAGACCCGTATTGCGGCCGAACCAGAACGGGGAGCTGGTGGACAGACAGAGGATGTGCGGAAGCAAGTATCTGCAAGCGTTCAGGCAGTCGATGCGGAACTCCGGATCCTCGATGCCGACGTGCACATGGGTCCCGAAGATCAACAATCGATGCGCCAGATCCTGCAGCTCCGCCTTGACGCCAAGGTATCGCTCCTTGGGCGTCATTTCCTGATTCATCCAATTCGAGAACGGATGCGTGCCAGCCGACGCGATCGTCAACCCGTGCTGCGCGGCGGCCTTGATGACGAGGCCACGCAGCTTCGTGAGTTCCGTCCGAAGCTCGGCGATCGATCCACAGACCTTGCTACCGATCTCCACCTGACACTGATGCAGCTCGGCCTTCGCGTCTGCCAGCACGGCGTGATCACTCGACATCAGCGCATCGAATCCGGGCGTGAGGTCACGCGTGACCGGATCGATGATCTGATACTCTTCTTCGATGCCAACCGTTAGGCTTGGCGCCCGCATTCCGCCTCCCGGCCCCTCGGGCCGAACCGATCGCCCCTGCTCCGACTCAAACTCGCCCGGACTCTTCGGTGGCCCGCCACTCGCTCGCCGCGCGAATGAAGCTTCCAAAAAGGTGCCGCGTATGCGGGTCTGCCATCTCGAACACTTCCGGATGCCACTGAACGCCAACCAGGAATCCGTCATCCACACCTTCGACCGCTTCAATCAAGCCGTCTGGTGCCGTCGCGGACACTACCAGATCGCGACCGAGTCGCTTCACGCCCTGGTGATGCATGCTGTTGACCGACACGGAGGCCGATTCCAACAGTCTCGCCAAGCGCGTGCCTTCGACCAGCTCGACCGCGTGCGCGAGGTGATCGCGTTCGAACCCGGCCGTGGGAAAATAGTCGTGCTTGTCAAATGCCGAGTTCTGCGAGGCCAGATCCTGCCAGAGAGAGCCACCTGACGCCACGTTGATCACTTGCAGCCCTCGGCACAAACCAAGCACCGGCTTTCGATCCTCCATGGCCCACCGCACGAGCTGCAACTCGACACGATCCCGCGCAGGATCGAGATTGCCGCAGGCTGGACCCACCTCTTCGCCGTACTCCCGCGGGCTGATGTCCACACCACCGGGGATCAGGATGCCGTCCAGCCGTTCGTAGATCTCGCGCAAGGTGTGCACGTCGTCATCGAGCAGGGGGATCATCCACGGCACCGCGCCCACCATAGTGGCGGCCAGAAAGTACCGTTGGTTCATGACCCAGGAGGCGGGCAATCCGGGAGGAATGCCGTCGATCGAATGCAACGTTTGTGTTGTAAGCCCGATGACCGGGCGACTCAGCGCAGACATCAGCGCTCCTCCACGAGAAAGGTCGGCACGTTCGAACCGCCACCGGCGGTCACGTTTAATAGAGGATCGGTCGCAATACGCGTCAGCACACCGGTCATCGTCGTTCCATCCACCAAAAACGGCGCGGTGTCGAGCATGCGCGCGCCCAACTGGAGCGCGCCGTCGGTGTACGTGGGCCACAGCTCGATGGGCAGGACGACCCGCTCCTGCACGATGTGAGGCTCGGCCAGTGCGGTCGCGACCGCCGCCCGCCACGTCGTATCGTCAACGGTCCAGCCGAGCACAATGCCCTTGCCCCCGTACTCGTCGTTCGGCTTGAGCACCAGGCGCTCCCGGTTGGCGATCATCCATGGGACCAGGTCGACCGTGCCACCGCCCCGCTGGGTCATGCGCTCTTCGACGAGGCGGGTCCACGGCACATGCGCGGCCACGGCATGACGCTCGGCGTCGGTGAGGAGGGCGGCCTGTCGCTCGTCGCTTACCACCGCCAGGGATGCCTTCTTGTGCAGCAGCTTGCACCGAAACGGGTTGACCATGCAGACCGCGCCGGCTCGAACGGCTCGCACTACGGGCGACTCCAGCCCCTCGCGGGTGACCAGTTCGTCGATGAGCACCCGCTTGTAGATGAGCGTGACGGGCTTGCCCCCAACCCGCAAGGTGCCCTGCTCAAACGTGGCATCGCGCGGGTCGCCGATAAACGCATCGATGCCAAGCGCCGCGAACTCCCGCTCGAACAGCACGAACTCGCTCCGTGTCGGAACGTCCGCCCAGTCGAGTATGCACACCTTCGGCGCTTCACGGACGCCGCGCCACTGCTCGAACGCGGTCAACAGCGCGTGAATGATTGAGGGGGCGGCCGGGATGGGAAATACCGCGTGCGTGCGGGAGAACTCATGCATGGCCGGCAGCGCCAGGAACGCGCGGGAGAGGGCGTCGTTGTATGCCCCGCCGGCCGGCGTTTCCGCGTTGTACTCCGTGAACTTGAGGCCGTCCTCGCCGGGGGCGAAGAACGCGTCCAGTCGCGATGTGGGGCTGGCGGCAGCAAAACCTGGATCGGCGTGGATGACTGTTTCCTCCCAGCCCGTCAAACCGAACTGGGCACGCAGGCTGCTGTCCGACATCGCCGCCCGCCGAACGGACTCGAACGCGGATCCCACCAACGCACAGGCGCGGGCGATGTGGCGGTACTCCCCGTGCGACAGGAACCGCGGCCGAAGCACGGAGCACAGCGCGCGGTCCCCGAAGAACAGCCCCTGACTCCGGAGCTGACTCTCCATGATCTCTGCAGATGCAGCCGCGACTCCGGGTGACTCCAGCCCGTGATGATAGCGCTCAATGGCGCTCGTGCGCATATGGCCGGTCCCGCTCACCGAGGGCCGATAACTGGGCCATCGGGTGTTGCGGGGCGCGGGGCCGTGGCGAGGGAAATCGCCAAGTCGGCCATGTGCTCCACCACCCATTCGAAGTACGCGGGCGTCAACGAATTGATGTCCATATCCGGTGCAGGATTCATGAAATCGATGGCGTACGGTACGCCATCCTTGACTGCGAACTCCACGGTATTCATGTCGTACCCAAGGTTCCGGCACAGCGTCAGCGCATCCCGCACGCATCTGGCCTCGAGCTCGGGCGAGAGATAGCCCGGGTCGGGGATGTACCGTCGTTGCCCAGGATCATAGGGCATAGGGAGCACGTGTTCACGCCCGAGCACCATGCAGCGCACGTACTGGTCCCACTTGATGAACTCCTGCACCACCATCGTCAGCAGGCCGCTGGTATTGTAGTGGGTGAGCAGCTCTTCCATAGAGTGGCAGATGTACACATCGCGCCAACCACCGCCGTGGGCGTCCTTGAGGACGCACGGGAAGCCGATGTGCTCAGCGACCAGCTGCCAATCGAGGGGATACGCCAGATTCCGAAGGGACTCCGAGTGCGAGATTCCGGAGATGTAGTCCTTGTTCGGCAGGACCATCGTTTTCGGGTGTGCAACCCCCGCCTGCGTTGCCATCGTGGCGTCGTAGAACTTGTCGTCGGCCGCCCACATGAATGGGTTGTTGACCACCGTGACCCCCATACGGGTCGCATGCTTCAGGAACGTCCGATAGAACCCGACCTCATGCGAGATGCGATCGATGATAAGGGTATACGGAACCGGCTGCGCCATTCGCGTGGCGTCCAGTTTGATGAAGTCGGCACTCACGCCCGACTGGCGCCGGGCGACGGCATCGAGAAACGCGGGCGGGAACGACCATTCCCGGCCCACCAGCAATCCGATTCGCGGTTCGATCGACAATCTCGGCTCCAGAAATGAGGTGCGTGTTGGCTGGAGTCAGAATGTCGAATCAACGCGCCAACCGCCATGGGCAATAACGCCGTTCGGCAGCGCAACGGCCTGCCTTATTTCGGAGCGACGGACGCGACCGGGAGGCGTGCACAACTGCCAATACAGCAAAAATGTGATGCAGTCACGTGTGGACAACTTGCGGCGCCGACATGCTAAAACATATCCCCTCACGAAGGAGGTTTTCCACACCGCCTTGAGTTCGAGAGTGATTGCCTGGAACGCTTTAGCTCACTTTCCACATAAGGCAATTTCTCTATCAACATAGGTGTCAACAACTTAGCTGATTCCCCTCGTATTGCGTGGGCAGGGGGATCGTCATAACATCACCCCCCGTCACTCGACGGCCGTGCCACGCCAATCGAATCCTTTCGCCGCTCGCCTGCTCATGAAAATCGTCCCCTGCAGCGTTCCATCCGGCTCGATAGAATCTGCCCCCCTCACATCCCTGCCACTCGGCCTCGGCGGTGTGGAAACGCGCGTGGACGCGTTTTGGGCGGAGGATGATTCGTACCTGGTGCGCTTGGATGAGCCGATGGGAGCGCTCTGGTTTCGCGTGGAAGCCGAGTCCACGGCGGAGGAAGCCCAGCCATTGAGCGCGGAACGATGCACACGGGAGCTGGCCGAAGTCACGCCAATCGGAGGCGGTCGCGTCCTCTTTCCGGTGGGAAGCACCGGACGCACCGTGTTTCGGGTGTGGCGAGCGAGCGGTGCTGAGCGGACAGGTCGGACTAGAATCCTGGGAGTTCGAGCTGGGCGGTCACGCCGCCGGCAAGCGTAACGCCGGCCGCCTGTAGCCAAGCCAGAAGGAGATCGTGTCCGTGATCGCCAGCCAAGGCGGAGCGCGCAGCGCTCAGATGGAGCTTGAACTCGGAAGAGACGTCCGGAAGCGTGCGACGAAGCACGGCGACCGTGAGGAGCTCGGTTGCGTCAGCGAGATGCCGAATCGCGAACTCGGTCATTCGAGCGCGGAGCGCGGCGGCATTGAGCACGGGGCCATCCCCGGGCAACTCGTGGTCGCTCCTGCGCTCCCGAAACGCCGCCAAGCGGCTGCGCGTCGCAGTGAGCGACGCGAGGTCGTCGTTGGCGTGATCGGCCAACAGTGCCACCGGAGCGCCAATCAGCCCGAGCCAGGCCATCCAGAGGGTACCGCGAGCGTACGGTTCCCATGGTTGCTCATCAAGCGCCTTGGCCGCCTGATGCACCGACTCCTCCACGCCGCTTCGGATCTCCCACCATCGGAGATAGCTCTCCGTCTGTCGGGAGACGACGGCGAGTGCGCCAAGTCGCAGCGCCCATTTGACGGTAGACTCTCCGTCGTCCAGCGGGGGGCGCAGCGCGGCACTACATCGGAAGGAGCGAGCCGCTCCGAGCGCGAGGACCGCCTGCGCAAGATCACGTCCCGCATTGGCCGTGGGCTGTACCGCAGCCTCGAGCTGGCTGAGCGCCGCCAGTTCATACGCGGTACCGAGGAGTGCGAGTCCATCGGCAATCGGTTCTCCGAGTCCGTCTCCGGGAGCCAGCGAGGCGGCGTCGGCGCGTTCGAGCAGCAGCGAGCGCCGATCGGCCGCGATTGCGGACACCGCCCAATGCTCGTCGAGAGTGGACCGCGCCAGCAGCGCGAGTTCACGAGCGGCGATATCGCGTTCGGCGACCGGGGTGAGGACGTGCATGCAGCCGCCTCCTCAAGAGGGCTCCTACCCATCCGTTCCGGTCACCGCCCGAAGTGGCCGCGCTCGGAACCTCATCGTGGTAGCCGAGAGCGACGACCGCACGAGGCGTTCACCGCTATCGGCAACGGATCCTGCTGATCCTGTAGCTGGAAAAGAAGGTACGCCATGCGGTTACAACCGCATCTGCCACGCTTCGCACTAGTGTCGCATTTATGTAACAGACGAGCGTCTGTCAAGGTCTGACAGTCGCATTTCCGGAGATGTTCTGGTGGGATTCGAGTCATCACGCGCCGCCCGCAAGCGCCTCGCGGCCATCGCCGCGACCAACGAATGCGTTCAGGAGGCCCTGTCGCCCGCGACCTTCCCGGGCTTGTTCGGCTCACCGACCGCCTCAGCGGACCCGACCTCTGCGTACTCGCCGTCGGCGTACTCGCCGTCGGCGTACTCGTCCTCGGCGCGCCAACGTCGCGCGGAGCAGGAGCAGCTTCCCGCGCATGCGGCAGGCGCGTTGGCGCGGCAGCTGGAGCTGCTCGCGCAGGACATCGCGGCAACGCCAGGTGCTGGCGGCGCGTTGCTGGCCGCGTACGCGGCGCAAGCCCGCGCGCTGCTGATGGTCGTCGAAGCGGCTCGCCGGGCCGGACAAGCACCGCTTCCGACAGCGGTCATCAACGCGGCCCGGGATGCGCTGCAGACACCGGTGGAGCTGGTCGGCCTCGTGTAACCGACATACAGTTCGGTGTGCGGACCATCAGTCACCGACGGAGTCCCCTCATGCAGCAGTTCCATCAGCTTTTGTGGGCGCGCCGCCTCGTGCTGGTAATGACGACCGCCTGCCTGTGCATCCCCTCCGTTGCCGGGCACGCGCAGCCGGCGGCGCGCGTGACGTTCCTCGATGGCCGACGGTTAGCCATCGAGGCGAAAGGAGACTCGGCCATGGCGGCGTTCCAGCGGAGCGCATCCGAGGCCAATGCCATCGGCGACCGCGCCACGGAGAGCGCGGCGCTACGCGGCCTCGCGGACAGCTGGACGGTGTTCCGCGGGTGCGCAGACAGCACAGAGCGAGTGCTCCAGCAGGCCCTGTCCACGTCCTCCGCCGGTGATCGCGCGGCGGCGGACGCAATGGTGCGGCTGCTTGCTTCACGTGGCCAGATCGCGCGCGCGCGATCGGCGCTCGTGAAGGCGTACGCAGACGTGCCCGGTGTTGGACGTCAGGTCACCCGTGAGAGCATCACGTTCCTACAGGGCATGGCCGCCGTCGACCGTTTTGACGGACACGAGGCCGCCGCGCTGTCGTCGCTCACCTCGGCCTTACAGCTGGCGGTGCGCCTTCACGAAGGCGACGAGAAGGACAGTTCGACGCACGCGGTCGGAGCGGTGACCGAGGAGAACGTGTGGGTCCTCTACGAGCTGGCACAGCTTCGACTGCACGCGAAGAGTCCGAGCATCCGCTCGGCCCGCGAGGGGGCGCGCATCCTCGATCAGCTGCTGGAGGCCTGGGCCATCGTCGCCGAGCAGGAGTCCAAGGAATTTCCCGTCATCCGTATCGCCGATCGGCTGCAGCTGCGAGCCCTGCGCTGTACGCGCAATGGCACGGCGTGTCCTGTCCCCGTACCACCAAAGTGCAGTTGAGCATCCGCCGCGCATTGGCGCGACTTTGGTGGAGTAGCGGCTCTCGACGTGCTCAGGCGCGCTCGGAGTAGCGCTCCTTCGCGGTGAAGAGCACCACCTCCGCCGGCACCGATGCCGCGCCGCTGTAGACGTGCTCACGCAGCCACTGCAGTTCTGCGTCGGCGTCGGTGGCGACCCGGTCCACGAACCAGGTCTTTTGGCCATCATTCCAGCGATAGCCGCGACCCTTGAGCAGGTCCTTCGATTCGAAAGGCGACTTTCGGGCCCAGACCCGCGCCGTTTTTCGCCGAGCGTTCTCGAGCAGGTACGACAGGGGCGATCGACCATCGGCGTCACGCGGCTTGGCGAGCACGTGCACGGTGGCCAAGCAATCGTCGGTTGCGCGGTGTCCGTCGTGGAACGCGCCGCATGCCGCGTAGAGTAAAGACTCAAGCTTGAGGCTTGCAACGCCGAAGCGCGCTGACCACGGGACATCGTCCCTGGAACACGCCCAGTGCTTCGATGAGAAGGTCGGCAGACGTCGCTCCACAATCCGACGATCGAACGACGCGTTGTGCGCAATCACCAGGACAGACTCGTCCACCAGACGCTGTACGTTGGCATCGTCGATCCGAGTGCCACGTACCATGTCATCGGTGATTTTGGTCAAGGCCTGCACCTCCGGGGGGATGGGGCGCCCGGGATCCTCGAAATAGCTCACCGATGGCAGCACCCGAAAGACCTGCCCCGTCGAGTCAAAGAGGAACGGCACCGCCCCGAACTCGATGATCTTGTCTCGCGCTGTGTCGAGCCCGGTCGTCTCCAGATCGACGACCAACGCCTGTTTCAGTTCCCCCTGCGGCACACCGTCCGCGTACGACGCCCCCGACTGCAGTCGACGAACCACGCGAAAATCAGCGCTCGCCTGCAGCGCCTGCGCCATCTCCTCTAGAGTCATGGTGCGGAGTATATGCCTCGGAGAGTGCGTGGACGAGCCCCGCGGTTCTCCGCAAACGCTCGCCACGGCCCTGCACGCGCGGGTTCCTGGTCACGGTTGGTGCGGTCAATGCAATGCCCGTCACCAACAGCGTGCGTTTTGGCCGGGCAAGCTCGCTGGCTGTGACACGCGCCACGGCGCGTCTCGATTCCGACGCCATCTTGGACTTCAGAACACGTCCGGCATGGGCGCCCATGTGGTGCCCAAGCGCTACTCAACACTGCAGACTGGAGCGTGACGTATGATGACTGGCATCTTCCTTGAGCGCTTTGCGCTGGCGTTCGCCGGTGTGGTGTGGTGCGCGTATCTGCTGAACGCCTCGCGCGGTGTCATTCTCGGCGTGGCAGTGGCCATGTTGTTGTGCGGTTCGGGATATGCACGATCGCAGCGGAGGCGAAAATCGCTGGCGACCTCGAGCCCAGTGCGACCAGTCATGTAACGTTCCCGGCGCGGAACTGGAGCGGCAGCGTCGGGTGGACGTCTCGATTGTCGCGCATCGACTTCCGCGCGGACGCGACGCTCCGGTCCGGGGCGATCGTCAAGCGCGTTCTCTCAGATTTCCGCTGGTCGATCGTGCCGCGTTTCGCGGCGCATTATCATTGTTGCATTGAGGGTCCCACTTCCCCGCGCCGCGATCACGCCCGGTACTCCATCGTCGCCTCGCCACACGGGACCTCCTTCTCCATGAGTCGGAACCAGTCCGCGTCAGAGAGGTTGGCAGTGCCGGTCATCAATTTCTGAAGTTCTTTATGCGTGCGGCGGTGAAGCGCTCAGCCGCGCTGATGCGTCTCGGCGTCATTGCGGGACTGGTTTCCTTAGTCACCCCGATACTTGGCGCGGCCTCCCGCGTATCGGCGCAAGAGCGCACGTCCGCATCGAGGGCGTCGATGTCGCTCTCTGGCACGAT
>JANNEV010000632.1:0-2170 GCA_031379145.1 Gemmatimonadaceae bacterium | reverse complement strand
CGCTCGCTTGCTGGAGCGTGGTCAGTCTATCGCGGGATCGAACGCCGGCGTCGAGGCTTGGGGAACGGTGTTTGGTGTGGTGTCGGCGGGCGTTGGCTATCTCTTGCGCGTCAATGTGATCCTCCCCAACAGTGACCGCCGCTATCGGGCCGGGAGCGCGGCCACGTTGCGCATTCCCGGCGCATCGCAGCGGGCGATCCTGGTGCCGCTGGCTGCCATCGTTCACGATGGCGACCTGACCGGCGTCATCGTGCGTGGAGGGCGCAGCGATGAACGTCGCTGGGTGCGTCTGGGCGAACGACGGGGCGCGTACGTGGAGGTCAGCGGCGGGCTCCGCGTCGGTGAGCAGATCGTCGTGCCGGCCACGCCGACGTCGTCGGCCATTTCGCGCACTGGCGCCTGACAATGGCGCGCTCTCTCGGACTCTCCGGACGCATCGCTGCCGCGTTCCTGCATGCGAAACTGACGCCGTTGATCATCATGGCGTCGCTGGCCCTTGGCGTGCTTGGAATGCTGTCCACGCCGCGCGAGGAAGAACCGCAAATCTCCGTGCCGATGATCGACGTGGTCGCCGCGATGCCCGGCGCCACACCGCAGGAAGCGGAGAATCTCCTTGGGCGACCGATCGAACGGCGCATGCTCGCGATCCCCGGTGTCGACCACGTCTACACCATGTCCGGCGATGGCTATGCGATGGTTACGGTCCGTTTCAAGGTTGGAGAAGACCAGGAACGGAGTGTCACGAAAGTGCAGGCCGCACTCGCCGGGGCGATGGATGCCGCGCCGGACGGCGCCTTGCCACCGATCATCAAGTCGCACTCGATTGACGATGTGCCGGTGCTGGCGTTGACGCTGCACGCGAAGCGGGGGGAGGCGCTGGATGCCAATGCGCTGCGCCAGATCGCCGTCCACCTTGAGGATGAGATCCGTACCGTGCCCGACGTCGCGGAGACGTTCGTCACCGGCGGATCACCAAGGCAGATTCGCGTCGTGCTCGATCCGGCAAGGCTCGCGGCCAGCGGCGTCACACCTGGCGAAGTCGCAATGGCACTGCGGAACGCCAACGCGCGTCTCGCCGCTGGTGAGCTCACCGCGCGTGATTCAGTGTTTCGCGTGGACGTCGGCGCGCCGCTCACGACTGCGCGTGAGGTCGGCAGCGTGGTCGTTGCCATGCGCGCCGGCGCGCCAGTGTACCTGCGAGCGGTTGCGGCGGTGCGCGAAGACTTCGGCGAGGCCACGTCCTATGTATCCCATCGACAAGGACAGCAGTCGGCGCAATCCGCCGTCACCATCGCCATAGCGAAGCGCAAGGGCGCCAACGCGACGAAGGTAACCCACGCGGTGATGCAACGTGTCGGCGCCGCGAAGGGACGCTTGCTCCCATCCAGTGTCGCGGTCGCCGTGACTCGCGACTATGGCGAGACCGCCGGCGAAAAAGCGAAGGAGCTGATCCTGCACCTCGTCATCGCCACGCTCAGCGTGACGGCGCTGATCTGGCTGTTTCTCGGATGGCGTGAGGCGCTCGTGGTGCTGGTCGCGGTTCCGGTTACGCTCGCACTGACACTCTTTGTGTACTACGCGCTTGGCTACACCCTCAATCGGATCACGCTGTTTGCGCTGATATTTTCGATCGGCATCCTCGTCGACGATGCGATCGTGGTCGTCGAGAACATGTACCGCCATCTGGCGATGGGCGATCGCTCGCCCGAGACGGCATCCGTGGAGGCGGTGGACGAGGTCGGCAATCCGACGATCCTCGCGACGTTCACCGTCATTGCGGCCATTCTGCCGATGGCCTTCGTGAGCGGAATGATGGGGCCCTACATGCGTCCCATTCCGATCGGCGCATCGGTGGCCATGCTGGCGTCACTCGCGGTGGCATTCATCGTGACGCCGTATCTCGCGTATCGCTTGCTCAAGGGGCATGTGACCGCGTCGCACGCGACACCGGTGCATCCCGCCGAGGCAGGAGGTCGGGTGGATCGCCTCTACCGCCGCATCATGCTGCCCTTGATGCAACAGCGGTCTCGGCGCCGCGTATTCTATGGCGGCGTTGTGGTGCTGCTTCTCGCGAGCATGGGACTGGTGGTGATGAAAGCGGTCCAGGTGAAAATGCTCCCGTTCGACAACAAGAGTGAGTTCCAGTACCACCTGGAACTCACTCTTGTTG
>JANNEV010000548.1:0-1637 GCA_031379145.1 Gemmatimonadaceae bacterium | reverse complement strand
ATTACGACTGATGCCGTAGCGCGTGCAGAGCTCGGTCATCGTCCACTGCTCACTCGCGAGATCCTGCGCGAAATGCAATCGTTCGAACATGGGGTTGGTCTCCTGCCAGGGCATCGCCGTCTCTCCGAATGGGATGTCGGAAAGTGTCACCCATGTCCCCGGACAAGTGTGAACCATGTCCCTGTACTGTACCTGGTCGCGGCATAACCTTGCGTTGCTGCTGACAGCGGCTCATCGGTGCGCCGTGTAACTCGGTCGCTGGCGCTCCCTCGTTCACGGCTTCCTATGAGAGCCGCTGCAGCAGAACGCGCGCGTTAGGCATCTCGCGGGACAGGTTTGTGCCGATCCAGTTGCGTGCAGGCAAGTGCCGAGCGCCACCCCCCACCTCGATGTGCTCTACCGGAGTGATCTCGCCATGTCGTATATGCGATTTCCGAACTACATCTGGCACGATCACGAGCGCACGCACTTCTGGATTCCGGACGGCGCCGACGAGTGGGAGGAGTCCGGTTGGGGGCACGCGATGCGGGAGTCCACCGACATCGCGAGCGCGACGGACGCCCGTCCAGGTGGGGTCGGCGTGCCGCAGGATGTCGTGGATGCGTTCGTCATGATGCGGGTCGCTGAACTCGTGCGTGATGGGTTGGTTGACACGGCGATTGATCGGGCGCTCGCGCAGGCCGGCAACTTCGGCAGTCTGGCGCTGGTCGAGCGAGCCGCCGCGATCCGCGCCGCGCTCGTCGGGATCAGCGCGACGTCGTAGGTTGACGACTGTATATGTCTGTCATATACTTTTGAGGTGACCGATGCGATCGACGCGCTGCTGGCCAGCGCCACCGGATTCGACTGGGATGCTGGCAACGCGCCGAAGGTGCGGGCCCGCCATCAGGTCGAACCCGGGGAGTGCGAGCAGGCCTTCTTCGTCGAGCCGTTCATCGTGGCTGCGGATGCGAAGCACTCGCAGCGGGAAGCGCGGTGGTACGCCTTAGGGCGCACCTTCGCGAACCGGTACCTGTATCTCGTGTTTACCATGCGCGGGTCGCTCATTCGAGTGATTGGCGCGCGCACCATGAATCGCAAGGAGCGCCGTGTCTATGCCCAAGCCCAAGCGCGCCACCAAACCGATCCCGACGTTTAAGTCGGAGGACGCCGAACGGGAGTTCTGGGCGACCGCCGACTCCGCCGACTACGTGGACTGGTCGGCGGCGCGCGCCGTACGATTTCCGCTGTTGCGGCCGTCGACCACCGCGATCTCCGTGCGGTTGCCGGATACGCTGCTGACGGAGCTCAAGATTCTCGCCAATGAGCGCGACGTGCCGTACCAGAGTTTGCTCAAAGTGTATCTCGCGGATCGCGTGGCCACAGAACGGCGGCAACACCGGCGCGAGCTCGAAGCCTAACCTTGCGTTGCTGCTTAAAACCGCTGCTAAGTTGGGTGCGGCAACGGGGGGGCGTCGGCTATACCCACAGGGGGGTAGCGAACGCCCCGCTTGCGTTCGTGCGGGCGTTTGCAGCAGAACGCGAGCGTTGAGGTTGTAGAAAAAGCCTCAACGCACCTCCGGTGAAGGTCCCGCGTCGCGCAAAAACTCCGCGCGAACACGTTCAGCATTGTTGAACAGTGCGTTTCGGCAGATTCT
>JANNEV010000493.1:0-2454 GCA_031379145.1 Gemmatimonadaceae bacterium | reverse complement strand
CTCCGTGAAGTTCACCAGCGTCAGATCCGACGGGTTGCGACCATCGAGGTAGTTGAGCTCGGTGGACGACAGCATGCCGAAGCCCGACCGCATGGAGCGGTTGATGTTCTGCGACGTTTGTCCGAACGAGTTCCGCTTCACGTGATTGAACGTGATGGTGTCGTCGGCCAACGGGCTGGACGGATTGAAGTACGGGCTGCTGGCGTTGGAGAACAGCTTGTTGCGCACGTCGCCCAACGGCGACTTGAGCAAGGTCATGGCGTAGACGCCGGTATTGAAACCGTTGGCCAGGCACGCGTTCTGACTGCCGTTGGTGTAGCGGCGCGGATACGTGGTGGAGCACTGCCCACTGGTGCCACCGCCGGTGGCATAAATGGTGTTGGACGAGAACTCGTAGTACGGCGAGACTACCTGCCCGTTGAACAGGAACCCCGGGCCCAAGCCGAAGTACAGCGAGTCGTAGTCAATGCCGGTGCCATACACGTCGGCACTCTTGTTCACCAACGTCACCTGATAGAACTGCGTGTTTCGCGTGGCCGGTGCGGCAAACTGCCAGCTGTCCACTCGCATTTCGAGCCCGAGCGGGTACCCCGGATCGGATGGGGGACCAGATCCTCCCGGCACCACAGAACCGTAGCGCAGTTTCTGCTCGCGGAAATAGTCGGACATGAACCCGTACACGCTCTGCGTGCCGAGGAACGCGGTCGGGTCCAGGCGCGTGCGCGACAGGCGCCAGTCATCCCAGCGGAAGCCGGCCTTGTTCGCGTTGAACGTGTTGGCCCACACCGAATCCGCCACGGCCAGCTTACCCTGGAATCCCTGCGATCCATAGGTCTCTGTGCAGTCGCGGTGCGGCAGCAGCGAGAAGCCCTGAATCAGGAATCGCGGGTCGTCTCGGCACGAGCTGTTGAAGATCGACGTGGTGCCGGAGAACACCTTGCCGAACTGTCCGTCCGCCGCGCCAATGCGCCGAATCTGGGGTGGCACCAGCACCTGCCAGTAGTGCGTGGAGTAGCCCAACGAACCGGCCATGTTGTTCACACCCGGATGGACCGCGCGAATCTTGCGGAACTCGGATGGCGGCGCGCCGGCCACAAAACCCATCTCAAAGAACGCATAGTTGTTCGCGTTGTTGATGAGATGCATGGCGATGAAGTTGTTGCCCTGATTTTCCGAGACCGGGCCGCCTTGATTGGTCACGCCGGTGCGGAACCCGGCGCTCATGCGCAGCGAGCCGGCGGCGAGATCCTCAGCGGCGAACAGGTTGAAGCGGGTGGACGATGGAATCGGCACCTGCTTGATCGTGCCGTCGGCACGCACACTATCGATCGTGGTCTGCGGCATCGGGCTCACGCGCTGCGCTGCGCCGCGCGCAGGTGCGAACGCCACGGCGGCGATGGCCACCGCCAGCAGCACCGAATGCGCAGCAGCCGGTCGACGAGCGCCTGGACGCACGGGCATCGTGGACACGAGCTCTTCCTTGTGTTCGAAGGTCATGGGGTCTTGTCAGTCGGTGCTAAAAGTTGACCGTGATGCCGGTCGACAAACTACGACGGGCACCAATGAATTCCGGCTGGTCGAACGCCGTGGAGGTGGAGGCATCACCAGTGTTGCCCACGCTGCGGTTTCCAAAGTCACGCAAACCGTTGTCGCAGGTTCCGGTGTTGGCAAACACCTGCACGCAGTTGCGTCGGTCGAGCAAATTGGCCACGCGCAGGAACCCCGAATAGCGCACCGCGCCAATGCGGAACCCTTTGTCGATGAGGAGATCGACCTGCTGCGTGGTGGGCTGCCGACCGGAGTTGATGTCGGCGATGTTCGCGAGTTGGCCAACCTGTCCGAACGATGCCGCGCGAATCGGCGTGTACGGAATACCGGCTGCCGTGGTGAAGGTCAGCGTGGCGCGTGAGTTCCGCATGAAACGGCCGACGTTCAACGGCAGGCTCGGGATGTCTTCACGCACCGCCAGGAACACCGTCGCGTTGAAACGGAACGTCTGATCCACGTCGGCCACCGTCTCCAGCAACTGCTGGCGGCTGGCGGCCTCGGTACGCTGAATTTCGTTGGCGCGATCGGGCGGACGCGAGTTGGTAGTGGCGCGCGACATGCCGTAGTTCACGTCGTAGCCCCAGCGATTGGCGAGGCGACGCCGGAACGTGGCCTCAACGCCACGCGACGTCAGGAAGTCGCCGTTCACCAGCACGGTATACTGCGGCAACGAACCGTCGTACGTGGACCCGATGTCCTGCAGCGCGCGACTCTGACGCAACCCGGACAGGCCCGTCTCGGCGCGATTGAAGACTGCCACCTGGATGCTGTAGTTACGCCCAAGCTCAGACTGGTAGCCGACTTCGTACTGCTTCGCCTGTTCCAGCAGCAGGTTCGGATTGCCGACGAACGCCGGATTGTTGGTCCCGATGTTTGGCACGCACTCCTGCGTTCCGGGCTTCACCG
>JANNEV010000474.1:0-3237 GCA_031379145.1 Gemmatimonadaceae bacterium | reverse complement strand
CCAAGGAGAGTCAGCTGCCCGATCCGCAGCAGGTTGATGAGGATGTTCGCGTGTGATGACGACGACAGTTTCGGCGCTCGTGGCCATCGCTTGCGCGCCTGCCGAAGTGAATCAGTCCAGCTTCGCTGACGCGAGCGCAGCATCCAACTTGTTCGAACCGAGGTGGACCATGGCCGAGAGCTCAGTGAGCTTGCTGCGCGTGATCTCCTCTCGACGATAGGCTTCAAGCGCGAGACCGAGGAAACGACGACGGAAGTCATCGCGAGACGAGTTGTCGGGTGGAGCCTCCGGCGCCGATAGAAACGTGGCGATCGTCTGACCCGCCCCACTGTCTTCTTCGGCCTTGAGGCGCTGGAACTCGGGTTCGTCGACCAGTCGCAGATTCTTGATGCGGTACAGAGCAGAAATACGGCTTGCTCCGAAGTGGTGAGCGAGCAGTGCAACGTCATAGAGCTGGATGTCTTGGGATCCGGGCGCAGCGCGCTGCTCGGCTTGCAACGCCTCGGCTTCGTCGAACACGGCGATCTGGGCGCGGCTTGCCGCTCCCTTGCCGAAGGCGAGCACGAATTGGGCAACACCATCTGCCGGCATCAGGAACTCGGCCGCAAATGCATTGGCGCGGACTTCGAGGAGGTCCGAACGATTCTCCGCGCGGCTGATCGCGCCCGCTCGATCTCGATCCAGCAGCACGTGCCCGTACTCGTGAGCCAACGAAAAGCGCTGTCGCACAGCCGCATGGCTCGCGTTGATGACGACGAATACGCCGATCGCGGTGTCGACGAGGGTCAGGCCCGAAATGTTTTCCGGAAGCGCGACAACTCCGGTGCGCACCCCTTGCGACTCGAGCAATTCGCTCAGGTCGCCGATGGGGGCCGCACTGAGCCCTAGCCTTTGCCGTTCCTCGGTCGCCACCTTCTGTCCCTGCTGAATCGCGTCCCAACGCGATTTCGGTAACGGCAATTCATAGGAGGCGGTGAGCAGCTGCACGCGGTCGATCTCGAGCAGGCGCTCAAGATTGGTCATCTCGTGACCGAGGGCCAGGCTGTCCTGCAACGCTTTCAGGAGGTCGGCCTGCTGAGCGAGCTCCGCGTCAGAGCGAAACAGCGCCGAGAGCGCGTCCCGCTCGACGAATGACGCTGCGAAAAAGGACCTGATGTCCCTGCCGACGGCGTGTGCGATCCGGTCCAACTCCAGACTCGACACGGACCGCGTTCCAGCTTCGATCTGGCCGACCGCCACCCGGCTCAGCCCAACGAACTCACCAAGTTGCTCCTGGGTAAGGCCGCAGCTTTCCCTGGCGGATCGAATCCGCAGGCCGAGCTCCTCTCTGGTCATGTCCACGCGCGCCTCTCTCTTAACTTGCGAAATGATGCATTTTCATTCTATTGTTGTCAACAAATGGTTTTTGTGAAGGACTTCGACACATGAACGCAGCCGCCCACCAGTGGACCGCCGCCCTTGCGACCGGCGCCGTCCTGCGCTCCCGCGAGGTCGAGCGTGGCGAGGCCACGCCGTGGCCGCTTGCCGGCGGTGGCCTGGCCGCCATCCTCACCAAGTTGCCAGACGTGCTCGAACCTGCGGTCCATCCGCATCACCGCCAGTTCTTTCACAGCGTGGCCTGTACGGTCTTGGTAGCGGCCGGCTGGAAGGCGCTTCACGAGTGGTAGCCTCAGTCCGACGATGGCCGGTTTTGGCGCAAGGTCGGGATGATCGGAGCCGGCGCCTACCTCTGCCACCTTGCCCTCGATGCGCTCACGGCGCGTTCGCTTCCGCTGGTCGGGCGATGAACGTATAGGACCACCGGTATGCACGCTGATCCCAGGTTGACCGAACTCACCTCGCACAAGCGGCGGTTGCTGGTCGGGACACTCGATGCGTTGTTCGCGCAGATCGATTTGACCGATAGCCAGTACGAGACGGCGAAAGATCGGTACGAAACCGTCAGCGCTTGGCTCGCCGAAGGCGAATCGCCGTCTCTAAAGGTCGCCTCGATCTACGCGCAGGGGTCGATTGCAGTGGGCACTGCCAACAAGCCGATCGTGGGCGCCGAGTTCGACGTGGACCTCGTTTGCCACATGCCTTCCGTCGGTCCCAACTCCAATCCCGCTGCGGTCAAGGCTCTGATCGGCGATCGACTCAAGGACGACGCCACCTACGCCTCGATGCTCGAAGAAAAGCAGCGCTGCTGGCGTCTGTGCTACGCGAACGAGTTCCACCTCGACATCACGCCGTCGATTCCCAATCTGGCATGCCGCAATGGTGGCGAGTTCGTACCCGACAGGGCGCTGTCGGCGTGGAAGCCCACCAACCCCAAGGGATATGCGGCACGCTTCGAGCAGTACGCAGCGTTGCGACCCAGGCTGTATCTGCGCGAGGCCGCGATCACGGCGAAGCGCGCGGAGGTGGAGGACTTCCCCGAGCAGGAAATGCGCAAGCCTCCCTTGAAGCGGATCGTGCAGCTCCTGAAGCGGCATCGCGATGTCTCGTTTACCGCCCCCGGGCGAAGCGAGCTCGCCCCGATCAGCATCATCCTGGCGACCCTCGCGGCGCGGTCTTATGCACATTGCACCACCCGGTACGTCTACGCGGATACCTACGAGCTGATTCTCGACGTGGCGCGCCGCATGCCCGAGTTCATCGTGGTCGATGAGCGCGACGGAAGGCCCTACTACTTCATCGAGAACGAGACGACTGCCGGCGAAAACTTCGCCGACAAGTGGAATCTCGACCCACGTCTCCCTCGAGCTTTCTATGGCTGGCACCGGGATGCAATCGTAATGCTCGAAGAACTGGTCGCCATCGAAGGAAAGGACCGGCTCGGCCAGGCGCTTCAGAAGTCCTTAGGCGCGAGCCGGGAGGCTGTCCAGGGTGCAATGGCCACGCTCACCACAGCCGTCGGTAATGCCCGGGCGGCAGGATCTCTGCTCGTCGCGCCGAGCTTGGGCCTCGTCACCTCGCCTGCAGTTGGGCGCGTGAACGTTCGCCCGCACACGTTCTTCGGCCGGTAGTTTGCGCAAGGTCCACGACCCTTGGCTCAGCCCCGAACAGTAGTGGATGCGACTTCGGGCAAGCTCGGTCAGCCGTGGCCACGGCGTCGTGCGGCGCCGTGAACTGGTCTGGGACCTGGAAGTCCGGCCATTGCCGCTCGGTCGGCTTTACTCCGTCCGGATTCGCTACCGGCGCGGCGATACGCCCGAGGTAGTGGTCGCCTCACCCAACCTCAACGAGTTGGCAGAC
>JANNEV010000462.1:0-6318 GCA_031379145.1 Gemmatimonadaceae bacterium | reverse complement strand
CAATGCGCGCATCAGCTGCGGTGCCACGACCGCTCCGGCGCCGTTCCCGCAATCGTACACCACACGTAGCGGCGTTCCATCAGCGTGCTGTAGTGGTCCGATACGGGCGGCTACATCCGCGACGTAGCGCTCGATGACGTCGACATGGCGGACGCTGCCGGTGCCGTAGGGATGCGAACCGGCAACGATGAGCTCATACAGCGCCTGAATCTCGGCGCCATGCAGTGATCCGGTGCCCACGCACATCTTGAAGCCGTTGTACTCGGGCGGATTATGCGATCCTGTAATCTGAATGCCGCCCACCACCGGTTCGTGATGCAGCGTCCAGTATAGTAGTGGCGTCGGCACGACCCCGATGTCCACGACGTCCACCCCGCACTCGTTCAGTCCGCGGACCATCGCATTGCGCAGAGCGTCGCCGCTGGGACGATTGTCGCGACCGACAGCGACCGCGCCGTGAATGCCTTTCGTCGAAAGGTAGGTGGCGTATCCACGGCCGATTCCGTAGGCCACCTCTTCAGTGAGGTCGCTTCCGACGATGCCGCGAACATCGTACTGGCGGAAAATTGTGCGACTGATCGGCATGACCGGGGCGCGAAGTGGCAGAGTGAATCGGTGGTAAGACTGATTCAGCGAGTGAAACTCGCCGTACTCAACGGTGAGCGGCGAGGGACGGCGGGACGTTGCTCTGACCCTTCCACCACACTTTGTGGCATCGCCAGCCTGGCGAGCCGCGCCACGGGTGTTGGGTAGATCCCGAGCAAAAGGAGCGCAACCACGGCGAAGGCGATGAGTCCCTGCGCCAACGGTCCCGACGATGGCACTGCGGCACCCTCGGCACGCGGACGCATGAACATGGAGGCGATGACACTGAGGTAGTAGGCCGCCGATACTACGCTGCTGAGCACGAGCACGACCGCCAACACAGTCTGCGGCGAGCGACCCTGCAATGCCGCCTGCAGGATGTACCACTTGGCGAAGAAGCCCATGCCGCCAACCAGTGGCATGCCGAGAAAGGCCAGGAAGAACACGGCCATGGACACGCTGAGCGCCGGCCGAACGAGCCAGAGTCCGGCCAGATCGTCGATGGTGGGCGAGCGGTCGCGGCCATTGTTCAGCGTGATGAGGACGGCAAATGTCCCCATCGTAGCCAGCGTATACGACAGCGTGTAGAACACCAGCGCGCTGATGCCCGCTGCCGAGTTTGCAACGATGGCCACCAGCATGTAGCCAGCGTGCGCGATACTGGAGTACGCCAGCAGTCGCACCAGGTTCTTCTGCGAAAGCGCCAGCACGTTGCCCACGATCATGGTGGCCGCGGCCAGCCACCAAAGGACAGGGTGCCAGCGGCCGGAGGCTCCGCCGAGCGCTTCAATCATGACGCGCGCGAACGTGGCAAAGGCTGCAGTCTTGACGACGGCGGCCATGAACGCCGCAACGGGCAGCGGAGCCCCGTCGTACACGTCCGGCGTCCACAAGTGAAACGGTGCGGCGGCGATCTTGAATGCGAAACCAACAAGGAGGAGCGCGATCCCGACGATGAACATCGCACTCAGCGTCGGGGTTCTGGCAACCCAGGCGGCGATGTCCACCAGCCGCGTACTCCCGGTCGCGCCGTACAAGAGGGCCATGCCGTACAGCAGAAACCCCGTACTGAATGCGCCGAGCAGGAAGTACTTGAGCGCCGCTTCAGCCCCGCGGGCACTGCGACGATTGACGCCGGCGAGCACGTACACCGCCAACGACATCAGTTCGATGCCGAGAAAGACGAACATCAGGTCACGGGCCGCAGCGAGCACCATCATGCCGCAGGCCGCCAGGAGCATGAGCACGGGCACTTCGGGACTGTAGGCCCCGCTTCGAGCGTGATCCGCGTCCAACAGGGCGAGCGCAAACGTGGTGCCAAGCAGGATGACCAAGTCGATCATCCAACGGAATCCGTCACCGCCGATGCGTTGGTCAGCGGTGCCGGCCACGCCATCCCCCCACGCGATCATGACGACGAGCGCCACGAGGAAACAGAGCACCATGCCGAATCGCGCCAGCATTGGCGTGCGCTCCGCACCCTCGGCGCTGCCTGCGGTATTTCCCTGCGGCGTCCATACGGTGGCCAGCAGCAGCACGAGCGATCCCGTGGCCAGCGCCAGCTCGGGAGCGAGCGCGCGCAGGAGCGCGCTGGCGGACATCATGTCGCCCATGGCTTAGCGAGTCACGGGTGAGGAAGCGCCAACAGCTGCGGCATTGGGACCGAAGCGCACCGATTCGACCAGCGACCGAGTGGCCGCATCGCTGCGGCGCAGGATGACCTGCGGGTTCAGGCCGAGATACACGATCGCGAGCGCGAAGACTCCCAGGACGGCGCGTTCGCGCGTGGAGAGGTCAACCATGGTGGGCGACGTACCAGCTGCCGGCGGCGTGAAGAGCAGTTGCTGCATGGCTCGCAGTCCGTATATCGCCGCCAAGATCACGCCGGTGGTGGCGATGACGGTGAGCGCCGGGTTCTCGGCGAAGGTGCCAAGGAGCACCAGAAACTCGCCAACGAACCCGTTGGTACCAGGCAGACCAATCGTGGAGAGCACGGCCAACGTGAACATGACGCTGAACATTGGCATGACCCGCGCGACCCCCGCGAACCCGCTCATCTCCGTCGAGCCGGTGCGATCCTGCAAGATTCCCACGAGCAGAAACAGCGCACTCGTGGTGATGCCGTGATTGACCATGATCATGACGGCGCCTTGCTCACTCTGTTGTGTGAAGGCGAACGCACCAAGCATGATGAAACCGAGGTGGCTGATCGAGCTGTATGAAACCAGACGCTTGGCATCGCGCTGAGACATGGCGAGCATGGCGCCATAGACAATGCCGATCACCGACAGCACGAGCACCGTGGTGCGCACCACTGGGTCTGACGCTGCTGCCGGAAACAACGGAATCGCGAAGCGCAAAATCGCGTACGTTCCCACCTTGAGCCCGAGCGCCACGGCCGCGAAGGTAGGTGCCGATCCCTGCGCGTCCGGGAGCCACGTATGAAATGGAACCAGCGCCGACTTCACAGCAAACGCCGTGAAGAAGGCACCGAACATCAGCATCTGCGTGCGGTAGTCGAGCGTCACCGAACGCAGATGATCGAGGTGAAAGGACTGCGATCCTCCGAGACTCCACAGCACCATGATTGCCACCAGCATCAGCAGCGAGCCAACGAGCGTGAAGAGCACGTACCGCAGACTGGCACGAAGGCGATCGCCGGTGCCCCAGATTCCGATGAGGAAGTACATCGGGATCAGCAGCAACTCCCACGCGAGATAGAAGAGCAGCAGATCGAGGCACACGAAGATGCCGATCAGGCCTGAGGTCAACATCAGAGCGAGCGCGCCGAACGCAGGTGTTCGCACCGTGACGTTGCGCCACGAGCCGAGGAGTGCCAACGGCATGAGGAGTGCGGTGAGCACGGTCATCGGCAGAGACAGTCCGTCCACGCCGAGGCTGAACGACGCACCAAGGTCCGGAATCCACGGCAAGTCGATCCGCGCCTGCCACCCGTTCTGATTGGCATCGAATACCGTCCAGAGCACGAGACCAAGCAGTGCTTCGACGACGAGCGCCCCGAGCGTCAAGACGCGTGCATCGGGACCACCGCTGGGCGCCTCGGCACCGCGCTCGTCCCGGGAGGTATCGCGACCAAGAAGTCGAACCGGCAAGACCGCGATCAGCGGCCAGAGCAGTAACGCGGGCAAGACCCAGGATGTCGCACCCAGCGACAGGAGCAAGTCGCGCATCAGTTGCTCAGCGTGAACGCGGCGAGCACCGCCAGAGCACCCGCGGCCACCATCCACGCGTATTTGCCGACGTCGCCATCCTGAAGGCGATTTCCGAATGCTCCCGCGGTGCGCGACAGCAATGTGCCGCCCAGGCTGAATACCCGGTCCAGCTGCACGTCGAAGAATCGCGCGAGGAAGCGATTGGTGAAGGCGTTGAGCGGGCGAACGATCACGGTGTCCACGCCGGCGTCGACGCCGTAGGCGTTGGCCAGCACGCGTGCAAATCCCGTCTCGGGCGCGGCATGCGCCTTGTCCGCGAGCGGCCTACGGTAGAGGGCGAACGCCAGTGACATGCCAAGCACTGCGGTGCCCACTGCGACCGCAATGAGAATAAGCTCGGTCTGGTGCGATAGCTCGGTGGAGCCCGCCAGTCGGCGCGCGCTCTCGCCGGTGACCGGATCGAGCCAGTGCTCCAACAGGCCAACGGGGCCAGCCGGAATCAGCTTGGGCAGGTTGAGCCAACCGCCGATGAGAGTCAACGCGCCAAGCACTACAACCGGACCCGTCATGATGGCCGGTGCTTCGTGCAGAGCAGAACGCTCGGCGTCACCCGTACGGTTCTCGCCAAAGAACGCGAGGAGCAACATCCTCGTCATGTACACCGCGGTGAGCAATGCCGTGATGACGCCCAGCGCATAGACGACGTACAAGATCGCGCTGCCGGAGAGACCGCCCAGCGAAGCCGCCGCCAGTGGCGAGCTCTGCGCGCGGGCGAAAACCGCAGTGAGAATCTCATCCTTGGAAAAGAAGCCCGCGAACGGCGGAACCCCTGAGATCGCCAACATGGCGATTGTCATGAGCGTGGCAGTCACCGGCATGTAGCGTCGCAGTCCACCCATGTTCCGGAGATCCTGTGGATCTTCGTGGCGATGGGTGTGATGGTACGCGTGATGCAAGGCATGAATGACCGAACCGGCGCCGAGGAACAACAACGCCTTGAAGAACGCGTGGGTCACCAGGTGAAACACACCTGCCGTGTAGGCACCCGCGCCCGCGCCGATGAACATGTAGCCGAGCTGCGAGACGGTGGAGTACGCGAGGACCTTCTTGATGTCCCACTGGCGCAGCGCGATAGTGGCCGCGAACAGTGCGGTTACAGCGCCGACGAGCGCAACCACCAAAGAAGCCTCGGGCGCTCCCGAAAAAATCGGCGCGGCACGAGCGACGAGATACACACCGGCGGTGACCATTGTCGCCGCGTGGATGAGCGCAGAAACCGGGGTTGGCCCCGCCATCGCGTCGGGCAGCCACACGTACAGCGGCATCTGCGCGCTCTTGCCCACGCAGCCCACGAACAGCAGCAAGGCGATCGCCAGCACCGCCGATGATCCGCCCATCGCACCGAGCGCCTCATGCGCGCCAACGAAGTCGAGTTGACGCGTGGTGGTCCAGATGAGGAACATGGCCAGCAGGAATCCGAAGTCGCCGATGCGATTGACGACAAATGCCTTCGTGCCGGCATCGACGTTGGCGCGATCCTTGAACCAGAACCCGATGAGCAGATATGAACAAAGCCCGACGCCTTCCCAGCCGAGAAAGAGTACGGGATAGCTCGCTCCAAGCACCAGGACGAGCATGAACGACGCGAACAGATTCAGGTACGCAAAGTACCGCGCATAACCGGCGTCGTCCCGCATGTACCCGATCGAGAACAGGTGGATCAGCGACCCGACGCCGGTGATGACAAGTACCATCAGGATCGAGAGCTGGTCCAGCTGATACGACCACGAGATATCCAGATTGCCGACGTGCATCCAGGTGGCGCCGACCGAAATGAATGGCGCATCAAGCATCCCTGGGGCCCGTGCGCCAATGGACTGCATCTCGAAAAAAATGGTCAACGCGACGGCGAACGCGGCGATGATGACCCCCGGACCAATCACCGAGACCATGGGATGGCGAGCCGTGCTCACCTGGCTTTGCCCCGCCGCATCGGATCGGGCCTTCGCGGTCAAGGCGATCAACCCGTTGTACAAAAAGCCGAAGAACGGCAACAGCGGAAGCACACCAACCAGGTTGGCCGCGGTGGTGCCGGCGAGTGCGTGGGGTGGAAGCGCGATGACCGCGCTCTGCACCGCTGCCGAAAGCAAGGGCGTGCTCATCCGCGGAGCATCCGCAACGCCTGGAGCTGCACGGTTCCGAACTGACGGAACACCGAGATCACAATCGCCAAACCAATCGCCGCCTCAGCCGCGGCGATTGTCATGACCATCACCACGAAAACGTGACCGTCGACGCCGTGCACTTTGGCCATGGCCACGAAGGTCAGGTTGACCGCGTTGAGCATCAATTCGGCGCACATGAACAGGATGATGGCGTTCCGACGAGTCAGGACACCGATAACACCGATGGAGAAAAGGATCGCGGACACGATGAGGGCTTCGCCGATCATGTCACCACCCGCTTCTTGGCAAGGAGCACAGCACCGATGATGGCCACGAGGAGGACCAGACTCGTCAGCTCGAAGGCGACGAGATAGTCCGTGAAGAGTGACGTCGCG
>JANNEV010000200.1:0-1591 GCA_031379145.1 Gemmatimonadaceae bacterium | reverse complement strand
CTTCGTCCACCGGAGTCGCTTTTTCGCGGACCCCTGGCGCGGGTTCGACTTTGTGGTCGTCGGGATAGCGGTCGTTCCTGCGGGCAGTGCGTTCGCCGTTCTGCGCGCCTTGCGCGTGCTGCGTGTGCTCCGGCTGGTGTCGCTGGTGCCGTCGATGCGCCGGGTGATTGGCGCTCTGCTGAAAGCACTGCCGGGCATGGCGTCGATCGTCGGCCTCCTGGGACTCGTGCTCTACGTATTCGCGGTGATGGCCACGAAACTGTACGGTGCGATCGCGCCGGAGTTTTTTGGCAACCTCGGCACATCGCTGTTCACACTGTTCCAAATCATGACCGTCGAAGGCTGGCCCGACGTTGCACGCAGCGTCATGGCGCAGTCGCCGCATGCCTGGATCTTCTTCGTCATCTACCTGTTGATTGCGACGTTCATGGTGCTGAACCTGTTCATCGCGGTGGTCGTCAACGCAATGCAGTCGCAGGTCACAGAAGACCTCAAGGACGAGGGAGAAGCGCAGACCCGGGTGATCCTCGACGAGTTGCGCGCGTTGCGGCGGGAGATCGCGGCGCTGCGTGGGCCGTCACAAACTTGATCTCGCATAGCCTGAGACGGACAGGCTCAGCGTTGTCGCCGCCATCGGCCGCTCTAGGGAGTCAGCACCAAGTGATGCAGTGCAGAACAACGTCAGCCGTCGCGGCTGTCTGCCGAACGCCGAGTGGCTTGCTTCACCAGCAAGGAGAGTAGTGCATGGTATGGATATGGGCAGGATTCATCGTCTTTGTGTTGCTGATGCTGTCGCTGGACCTGGGGGTCTTCCATCGGAAAGCCCACGTGGTCACGCTGAAGGAGGCGCTCGCGTGGTCCACCGTATGGATCACGATGGGGCTGTCCTTCTCCTTTTTTGTGTACTACGGGTACGAGAACCACTGGCTGGGGCTGGGAAGTGCGGTCGATGCTGTCGACGGGGTGATCAACAACGGCGCGACGGCGACGATCAAGTACCTGACGGGGTACGTCGTAGAGAAGTCGCTGAGCGTCGACAACATCTTCGTCATCGCGATGATCTTCGGCTTCTTCGCGGTCCCTCCGCTCTACCAGCATCGAGTGCTGTTCTGGGGCATCCTGGGTGCCCTGGCGATGCGCGGCGTGATGATTGCCCTCGGCGCCACCTTGATTGCCCAGTACCACTGGGTCCTCTACGTCTTTGGCGTTTTCTTGATCCTCACCGGGATCAAGATGCTGATCCTGAAGACGGATCACACGGATCCCAACCAGAACATCATTGTACGGCTCACCCGGCGGTTCTTTCCGATCACCGCGCGCTTCCACGGACAACACTTCGTCGTTCGGGCTGGAGCGCCGGCCTCATACGAGAGCGAGTTTCCCGGGACGGTCGCCCTCCCTGATGAAGCGGTAAACAAGGCTCGGCCCGGAACGTGGATGCTCACACCGCTGGCCCTGACCCTGATCATGGTCGAGTTCACCGACTTGATTTTCGCGGTGGACTCGATCCCGGCGATCTTCGCCATTACCGGCGATCCGTTCCTGGTGTTCACCAGTAACGTCTTTGCGATCCTCGGCCTCCGCTCACTCT
>JANNEV010000426.1:0-20229 GCA_031379145.1 Gemmatimonadaceae bacterium | reverse complement strand
GCGCTCGGGGCCAAGGCGGTGCTGATTGGTCGCCCGTACTGCTTCGGGTTGGCCGTGGGTGGCGCCGCCGGCGTTGCGCGCGTCATCGAGTTGCTGCGCACAGAGCTCGAGCTGGCCATGAAATTGTGTGGACGACCCACGCTGGCGTCTCTTGATCCCTCGGTGCTCTGGGAGTGAGGGGCGCTGCAGAGGCTACCTCGCATCGCCGCGTCGATCGTGTTGAAAGAACGCCGGTTGCATGGTACCGTGACGGCATGCCTGTCAAACCCACATCTCGCCGTCTCGCGATCGCCGCCCTGTGCGCGTTCGCAATTCCCCACGTCGCCTCCGCGCAACGCGCAGCCGACGCGCGCATTGGACGCGCCAAGGCCGCCGCCGCGCGTATTCGCCCCGCCGACATCCTGCGAGACGTGAGCTACCTCGCCTCCGATGCGAACATGGGGCGACGGACGCCTTTCCCGGGTCTCGACTCGCCAGGCTACGACTCGGCGGCGCACTACGTGGCGAAGTTCCTGAAGCAGATGGGTGTCACGCCGATGGGTGACGAGGGCACGTACTTCCAGCATTACACCGTCACGCGCAGCACGCTGGATACCACCCGGATCGCCGGCGCGATTGGTTCGCAGGCACTCACGTGGGGCGAAGACTTCGTGGTCCATAGCTTTCTGGTCGGTGGTGTGCGGGAGGCGAATGTCGTGTATGTGGGTCGGGGTATTCAACTCCCGAAACGCGGCGTCGACCCCTATGCCGGGTTCGACATCAGGGGCAAGTGGCTGTTGGTGAGTGGGCCCCCGCCGCAAACAGGGCGCGGCGTTGTTCGCGCGGGTATGCCCGCTGGCAAGATCGGCATTGACTACCTCACCATCACGGAAGTCGCGCGCTTCGGCGGCGCGCTGGGCATCATCACGGTGGCGAACGATTCCGTTCGCGGCACGTGGTCGCGTCGCGCCGTCACGGGACAGGATCTCAATCCGGCGGTGGGAGTGGCGTACGCGCAGTATCAGGTGCCGAGCATCTCGATTTCGGTCACGGCGCTGTCCACGCTCCTCGCCGGAACGCCGCTGTCGCCGCAGACCGTGCTCTCCGCGGATTCCACGATCGAAAGGAAGTCGGTGGATCTTGGCGCCAACAATCGGCTGCGCATCGACTTCGCGGCGACCACCGTTGATGCGCGTCCTTACAACGTCGTGGGGATGCTTGAAGGCTCGCACCCGCAGCTCAAGCAGGAGTGGGTGTCGCTTGCCGCGCATCTGGATGGTGCTGTTCCAGCCAATGGCAGCGTCCCCGGCAACGCGCTTCCTGATCAGTTCAACGCCGCAGACGACAACGCCAGTGGCAGCGCCGGCAACATGGCGGTGGTTCGCGCGCTGCTCGCCGCTCCGCGTGCGAAGCGTTCGATTCTGCTGATCTGGGATTCAGGTGAAGAAGTGGGACTCTGGGGGACGCGTGCGATCGCGTACGGTGCGTGGTCGGACAGGATCGTGTTGCACGTCAGCAACGACATGATCGGGCGCAGTCGCCCCAACAACAGCCCCAAAGAACAAACACTGTCGTCAGCAGATTCCATCTACGTGACGGGTCCGTTGTTGCTGAGCACGCGCATCGAAGCCGCGCTGCAGCGCGCCTCGAAGGAATTCCCCTTCATCGCGCTCGACAGACGGTACGAAGACGTGAGCGCCGCGTACTACTACCCACGCACCGACGCCGGGCCGTACCTGGAGCGCGGGATTCCCATCATGCAGTTCTTCAATGGCGAACACGCCGACTATCATCGGCCCAGCGATGATGTGGCCAAGCTTGATATTCAGAAGATCGCGAACGTCTCCAAACTGTCCTTCGGTGCACTCTGGCTGGCCGCCGATGACGCGTCGAAGCTGGCGTGGGACGGGATTGTGCCGGAGACGCTGTGGTGGGTGAAGCCTCGGCGGTAGGCCAGCAACGCGCTGCTATCGCGTTCCCAGCGCGTCTGTAAAGAACGTGGCGACATCGATGCAGAGCGCGTGCTGCGCGCCCGCAGGCTTCCACTCCAGCACCGACTCGGCCACCACGTCGGCCGCGTTGCGTCGCACCACGCGAATGCTGCGGCTCCAGCGGTCGACCATCCAGTACTCCGTGACGCCGATGCGCTAATAGAACGCGCGCTTCTGCTCCTGGTCGCGGCGTCTCGTTGTCTGCGAGAGGATCTCCACCACCAGCAACGGCGTGGGCATGTGCTCCCACGTTTCAGGCAACGTTGGCGTGGCAGGGCGTACCATCAGGTCCGGCTCCACCTCCGACCCGTTCGCGCGTACGACAGCACGCGGCGTATACACGTGC
The DNA here is from genome assembly GCA_031379145.1 of Gemmatimonadaceae bacterium. Lineage (GTDB taxonomy): Bacteria > Gemmatimonadota > Gemmatimonadetes > Gemmatimonadales > Gemmatimonadaceae > Gemmatimonas. Next base: position 17,913 of record JANNEV010000426.1, on the reverse strand, counting down.
CCGAGTCGCTCCGCTGCGACGTACGGCCCGAGGATCGCGTGCAACACTGACGCGAGTTGCTCATGCGCCGGCGACGGTGCGGGCGTCACGAACAGCGTTCCGTCAATGAGCTCGTACTTGTTGCCGTCGTCGGGCAGTCGATCGAGCTCAGCCAGCGTCCACGCGGTTGTTGCAGGAGCCATGAGCATGTTCCGTGCGTCCTCGGCGAATGAGGTCGGTAGCGCATAAGCCGAACATGCACTTCCTCGCTGCAGCGACTGCCACCGTTTTCACTTGCCCTGTATCGGAGTGTCGCTGCTCGTCGGATGCTACGCTCGGCTCGGCCGCCGAGTCAACCACCGGTGTACACGGGAGACCGACCCGCGGGTGAAGGCGGGTTCGGCGGGAATCCTGACAACGGCTGTAGGGGACTTCCTGCTGGCGCATGGCCTTCGTCCCTCACAGCGTGGGAAAACGAGGAGCGCGCCGGAGGCCCACCACGAGGGTCGGTTTCGCTCCGCAGCCGTGTGGTCGCCACCAGCGAGGGAAACCATGGGCCAACAGGAGGTCGCATCGGGAGAGGACCGCGAACAGCGGCATCGGTTTTCGCATGCCCTGCTGGAAGATCTTGATGCGCTCGAGCGCATGGTTCGCGACGGCTGGATGGAGCGCGGGGTGCGCCGCATTGGATTCGAGCAGGAGATGTTCCTTGTTCGCGGGTCCGGGCGTCCGGCGCCTCTGGCCATGGAGATGCTCGCGCAGCTGAACGACCCGGCGTTCACCACGGAGATCGGTCTCTACAACCTCGAGCTCAATACGGAGCCCGCGCTCCTCGCCGCCGGGTGCTTGTCCGCGTTGGAGGCGCAGCTCGATGGCGCGCTCGCCCGAGCGCGGCAGGCCGCACAGGCGCTGCAGGCTGACGTACTGCTGGCGGGTATTCTGCCGTCCATTCAGCTCGCTGACCTGGAGCTCCGGAACCTCACGCCGCTCCCGCGCTACCGCGAGCTCGACCGCATGATCACGTCGTTGTGCGGCGGCGAGGTGCGCACGCTGATTCAGGGACGCGACAACCTGCAGCTCGCGCTGCGTAGTGTGATGCTGGAAACGTGCAACACCAGCATGCAGCTGCATCTGCAGGTCAACGTTGATGCGCTGCCGTTCGTGTACAACATCGCACAGCTGGTGGCGGGTCCGGTGATAGCCGCGGCCGCCAATTCGCCGCTGCTGCTGCAGCACCGACTGTGGCATGAGACGCGCATTCCCACGTTTGAGCAGTCGGTCGACATTCGCTCCGCGCCCGATCGGCAGCGTGATACGTGGCAGCGGGTCCACTTCGGCGACGACTGGGTGTCCGAGAACATCCTCGACGTCTATCGCGATCAGCTGGCCAGGCATCGCATCACGCTCATGCGGGACACCGGCGAGTCCTCGATTGCAATCCTGGAGCGAGGGGAGGTCCCGAAGTTGCGTGCACTCTCCATGCACAACGGATCGCTGTATCGGTGGAACCGTCTCTGCTACGGCGTGACCGACGGCCGACCGCACTTGCGTATCGAACATCGCCCCATTGCGTCCGGCCCCACGGTGCTGGATGAAGTCGCCAACAGCGCGCTCTTTCTCGGACTGGTGCTGGGTCTTGAGGCCGAAGTGGGCGACGTCCGGTCGCGGTTCACATTCAGCGACGCGAAGGCGAATTTCATTGCCGGTGCGCGCTATGGACTGGAAGCCACGATGCACTGGGGCCAACCTCGCGCGCTCCCGGTGCGAGAGTTGCTCGCGGATACGCTGCTTCCCATCGCTCGGCGCGGCCTGCTGGGGGCCGGCGTGAGCGCCGCAGAGTGCGACCGCTATCTGGGCGTGATCGTAGGCCGGATTGCCACCGGGCAGAACGGGGCACGCTGGACGCTCGACGCCTACGAAGGCATGGCTGGCGTGGCTAATCGCGTGGCGCGCGCGGGCGCTGTGACGCGAGCGATCATGCGTCGACAATGGCAGGGCATTCCGGTCCACGAGTGGGGTGCGCCACAGCGCGATGAGGCCACGGAGTGGACCACGCATTGCTCAACCGTCAGCGAGTTGATGACCACCGATGTGTTCACGGTGCGTCCTGATGATCTGGTGGATCTGGCCACCGGCGTCATGGAGTGGAAGCATGTGCGTCACGTGCCCGTGGAAGACGACACCGGGGCCGTGGTGGGGCTGCTGTCGCACCGCACGCTGCTCAAACACTGGGCCAAGCCCGGTGGTACGGTAGCGTCCGTCACCGTGCGCGACCTGATGCAGACGGACGTGGTCACCGTGGGGCCGCTGGATTCCTGTCGCAATGCGCTGCGGCTCATGCGTGAGCACGGATTCGGCTGCCTGCCCGTGGTGCACGATGGGCGGCTGGTCGGGATCGTCAGCGAGCGCGATTTCCTTCCGCTCGCGGCGCGGTGGTTGGAGGCGGTGTGATGCGGAGCGTGCTTTTGCGCGGACCCCTACACCTCTACCGCAATCTTCCCCATGGTCGTGTTGCTCTCCATGAGCGCGTGCGCGTCAGCCATACGCTCGAGCGGGAACGTGGCATCGATACGCGTCGTCACCGCGCCACTGGCCAGCCACGGCAGGACCTCGCGGGCGTAGGCCTGCGTCACCGCAATGCGCTCTTCAAGCGGGCGGCTGCGGAGCACCGTGCCGCGCACGGTCAGTCGACGGGATAGCACATATCGCAAGTCGAGCGTGCCTTCGAGCCCCGCCAGCGTGCCGATGAGCACGATGCGTCCCTTGAGTGCCATCGCCGCCACGCTTTCCCGGACATAGTCGCCGCCCAACAGATCGAGTACCACGTCGACGCCGCGACCGTGGGTCCACCGTTTCGTCGCGTTCGCGACCCAGCCGGGTTCGCCCGGCAGAGCGCCATCCTCCATTCCTACCGCACGCGCCGCCGCCAGCTTGTCCTCGCCGCGCGCGGTTCCAAACGCTCGCGCCCCCAGCTGCCGGGCAATCTGCACGGCCGCCAGACCAACGCCGCTCCCCACGGCGTGGATGAGCACGATATCGCCGGGACGCACGCCGGCCTGCGCCACCAGCGCGTCGTGCGCCGTGATGCAGGCTTCTGGTGATGCGCCGGCTACCGCCCAGCTGAGCGTGTCCGGCAGCACGGCCAGCGCGCGTTCGTGCGTCACCAGAAACTCAGCGTGGGCGCCGCCGCCTACCAAACCTGTCACACGGGTACCCACCGGATAGAGCGATGCCCCCGGGCCGTGCGCAGCAACTTCGCCCGCAAACTCCAAACCCGGAATGTCCACCGGCACGCCCGGTGGGGCGGGGTACCGTCCGGCCCGTTGGAGGAGGTCTGCCCGATTCAGCGCCGAGGCGCGGACGCGAACGAGCACTTCGCCCGCGCCGGGGGTCGGCACCGGTCGCGACTGCACTTCCATGACGTTGGGGGCGCCCGAGGACGTGATGACGGCCGCGCGCATATGGGTCGAAAGGCTCATGCGAGGAGTCTGGCGCAAAGTCAGCGCAGCACAAGCGTTTCGACAGCACACCGCAGGAACATCCGTCGGCAGGTTGGACGGTATGGTCGCGATCGTCAATTGCGGTCATTCCACTGCAAGCAAGTGGACACTTGCGTGCAAGTAAGCACTTGCATATGCTCCCTGCATGGTCGACGATAGCCACAACCGAATTCTGCAGGCCGCCACCCGTGTCTATGCACAGCACGGCTGGCGGGGCGCGACCACGCGCCGCATCGCGGATGAGGCCGGGGTCAATGAAGTCACGCTGTTCCGGCACTTCGGGTCCAAGGATGCGCTGCTTGACGCCGCCATCGTGGCCTCCGTGCGCGATCAGGACTCGCTGCTCCCCGTCACCCCTCAGGAGCCGGAGAGCGAACTGTTCGGATGGGCCAAAGCCAAGCACGAGGACATCGCGCAAAAGCGGGCCATGGTTCGGCAGCTCATGAGCGACGCGGCGGATCGCCCCGACGCGGCCGCCTGTGCGGGCCATGGTCCCAACATCGCCGCCGCGCAGCTGCGCGAGTATGTGGTGCATCTGCGTCGCGATGGCTGGATCTCCGAGGTCAACGCCATCCAGCCCTCCGAGGTTGGTGCTGCGGTGACCATGCTGATGGGGGCGGTATTCGCTGATGCGATGAATCGCGATCTGATACCCGGAATGTTTCCGCAACCGCGCGACGAAACGCTGCAGGCGTACGTCCGGATGTTCATGCGTGGGCTGGGTGTGCTGCCCGCACCCGTCTCTGGCTCCACGCAGGTCACGGCGCGTTCCGCGCGCCGCTCCACGATTTCCTCAACACCCGCTTCCAAATGATGTTCCTCTCCCACACGCCAGCTCAACGTCGGCACGCGGTGGCTCGCGCGCTCGCGCTGGCTCTCGCCGCTTCCGTGGCGGTGCCCGCTGGATCGCCGCTCCATGGGCAATCCTCTGCCGCCGGAACACCCGGCGGTGTGGCGTCCTCCGGCGCCGCCGCCGCCCTGACGCTGACGCTGGCCGAGGCGCTGCGTTTGGCCGGCGCGTCCAGTGAGGCCATCGGCTTGGCGCAAGCGGGTGCTCAACGCGCGCGCGGCCAGCAGTTTCAGGCGCGGTCTGCGCTCATGCCGCAGCTGGCCACCAGTCTCGGCTGGCAGAAAGCGCTGCAGAACCAGTTCCAGGCTATCACGCAGCGTTCCAACAATAACGGCGGTGGAGGTGGCGGCGGTGGCGCAGATACCTCCAACGCGACGAATCCGCTCACACAGATCTTTGCCTCGCCGTACACGGTGACCTTTGGACTCACGGCCAGCCAGCCGCTGTACACTGGCGGGCGAGCGGCGGCGAACATCAAGGCCGCGCGCCTTGGTCGGGAGTCTGCCGAGATCGGGATCAACAGTGCGAAGGCGCAAGTCCAGCTTGATGTGACGCAGGCCTACTACGACGCGGTGTTGTCCGACCGTCTGGTACAGATTGCCGAGTTGTCGCTGGTGCAGTCGGAGCGCACACTGCGCCAGGTACAGCTCACGCGCAGCGTCGGGTCAGCGTCGGAATTCGAGCTGATTCGTGCCCGCGTCACGCGTGACAATCAGCGGCCGGGGTGGCTGCAGTCGCGGACCAACCGCGATCTTGCCTACGTGCGCCTGCATCAGCTGCTGAACCTGCCGCTGCATCAGGTACTCAGCTTGACGGATGGGATCAACGAGGCGGCGCCTCCTGCCGCTCGTGCCGCAGAGGCACCGATCACCACAGTGAACGTCGATGCGGCCGACGTGCTGACGATCGATCCGATCGTGCGCGCGGAAGTGAGCAAGGTGCTGGCGAGTGCGGATACGGGAACGAATGGCCGCGCTCCGGTGCGACAGGCGATGAAGGGCCTGGAGGTGGCGCAGCAGCAACTGCGTGCCAGCAAGGCCTCGCGTCGGCCAACCATCAACGCCACCAGCAACTACCAGCGCTTCGCCTATCCCAGCAACGGACTGCCGAACGCGCTCAACAGTTTCTTCCCGAACTGGACCGCGGGACTCGGGGTCTCCTTTCCCTTCTTTACTGGCGGACGGGTGCGCGGCGAATTGCTGGCGGCAGAGGCGTCGGTAAAGGAAGCGGAGCTGCGCGTGCAGCAGACGCAGGAAGGCGCCGCGTTGGACGCACGACAGTCTGTCGCGCAGCTGGAGCAGGCAGAGGCCGCCTGGCTGGCCAGTGTCGGGACCGCCGAACAGGCCACGCGAGCCTACGAGATTGCCGAGGTCCGCTTTCGTGAGGGTATCTCCACGCAAATCGAACTCTCGGAAACGCGGGTACAGTTGCAACAGGCGCTGGCCAATCGCGCCCGGGCCGCGCGCGATCAGCAGGTCGCGCGCATTCGGCTGCAGCTGCTTCGCGATTTGCCGCTGGCTGGTGCCGCCGGGCAAGGCGCTGCGCAGGGCGGCGCTGCAAACGGTGCAGCAACCAGTACGCCAACCAGCACCCAAGGCGCGCCGCCGGGCGGCGCGTCCTCGACCGGAACTCCCCCGAACTCGGGTAACAACACATGATGACGATTCTGCGCCGTTCGGCGGCGCCAATGACGGCTGTGGTGATCGTGGTGCTGTCTGCGAGCGCGTGCGGCAAGTCCGGAGACGCCAGTACGACCAAATCGGGACCCACGTCCCAGGCCATCGGCCCGGACAACATCGCGGTCGCGCGCACGGACACATTGCGCAGCGGGCCGGCGATCTCGGGCACGTTGGTGGCCGATCGTGAAGCGCGTATTCGGGCCGAGATGTCGGGCGCGGTGCTGCAGATTTTTGTCGAACCCGGTGAGCGCGTGAGCGAGGGCACGGTGCTGGCACGCATTGATGACTCAAGTGTGCGCGGTGCAGTGCTCTCCGCGCGCTCCACTGTTACGCAGATTACGGTGGCGGCCGAGCAGGCTGCGCGGGAGCTGCAGCGGGCGAAGACACTGGCTGCAGCCGGAGCCATTGCCGAGCGCGATGTGGAGACGGCGACCAATGCGAATCTCGGCACGCAGTCAGCGCTGGCTGATGCCAAGTCGCGACTGGAGTCGGCGGAGAAGAACCTGCGAAACGCCACCATTCGTGCTCCCTTCTCCGGCATTGTGTCGGAGCGTGCGGTAAGTCCCGGCGATGTCGTCTCCCCCGGCGGTGCGTTGTTTACGGTCATCGATCCCCGAAGCCTCAAGCTTGAGGCATCGGTGCCAACTTCGGCGCTTGGAGATGTACGGGTCGGATCGATTGTGTCATTCACGGTGAACGGGTTTGCCGACCGGACGTTGGAGGGAAAGGTCACCCGTGTCGCGCCCACGGTGGACCCGCAGAGTCGTCAGGTGCGTTTGCTGGCGAGCGTTCCGAATGAAAAGGGACAGCTGGTGGCCGGATTGTTTGTCGAAGGCCGCGTGTCGGCGGAGAAGCATGTGGGTGTGATGGTGCCGGAAGAGGCCATCGATCAGACGGTCGTGCGCCCGTATCTCGTGCGCCTCAAGGGTGGAAAGGTGGAGCGGGTCGAAGTGCAACTGGGCCTGCGCGATGAGGCTGCGGGTGCGTACGAGGTCACGGCGGGCGTGGCGGCGGGAGACACGGTGCTGCTGGGCGCAGCGCGCGGGATCTCGATTGGCACGTCCGTGATTGTATCGTCACCGGTGGACGCCGCCGCGACGACGTCTGCTCCTGCGGCGGCAGCAAAGCCGCCCGCTGCTCCCGCGAAGCAGAACTGATCCTACAGCAGAGGCATTTCGCATGTTCATCTCAGATTTCGCGATCAAGCGACCTCTCGTCACCGTCGTCTCCATGCTTGCGCTGGCGGCGGCCGGAGTCGTGGCGTTGCTGCAGCTGCAAACGGACGAGTTTCCCGAGGTGCAGCCGCCCATCGTGCTCACCACCATCATCTATCCCGGCGCGTCGCCCGAGCAGGTGGAGCGGGAGGTGCTGGAGCCGGTGGAAGAGGCGATTCAGGCCATTGCCGGGGTCAAGTCGATCAATGGCGAAGCCCGAGATGGGTTCGCGCAGATCACTACGGAGTTCGTGTATACCAAGGATCTGCAGGAGGCCACGCAGGATATCCGCGACGCGATCAGCGTGAAGCGGCAGGACCTTCCGCAGGAAATCGAGGAGCCGATCCTCAAGAAGTTCAGCCCAACGGACGCACCCATCGTGACGTTGTCGCTGTTTTCCACGTCGCTGTCGCCCGCGTTACTCACGCAGATTGCGGATCCCGGCATTACGCGCGAGCTGCGCTCGATTCCGGGTGTGGCCGATGTGAGCGTGACTGGATCGGTGAAGCGTGAGCTCACGGTGAATCTGGATCCGGCGCGACTGCAGGCGGCGGGTATCAGCGTGCCGCAGGTGGTGGCGGCGCTGCAGACGGGCAACCTCGCCGTGCCGGTGGGCCGGGTGAACGGCGCACTGGATGAACGCACCATTCGCCTGGCGGGTCGCCTCGATTCGCCGCAGGATTTCATGCAGCTGGTGGTGGCCGAACGCGGCAGCCGCGTGGTGCGGCTGGGCGATGTGGCGACGGCGGCCGACGGCATCGAAGAACAACGCACGCTGGCGTTGTACAACGGCAAGGACGCCGTGGGCATCGAGATCAAGAAGACGAAAGGCTATTCCACCACCGCGGTGAGCGAGGCCGTGTTCAGGAGGGTGGAGGCGCTGCGACCCACATTGCCGCAGGGCGCGCAGCTCGATGTCGTGAAGGACAAGGGCGTGCGCGTCACCAACTCGGTGGACAATGTGCAGGGCGCCCTGATAGAAGGCGCGTTGCTCACGGTGCTCGTGGTGTTTCTGTTCCTGAACTCCTGGCGCTCCACGGTGATTACCGGCCTTGCGCTGCCGGTGTCAGTGCTCGCCAGCTTCGTGGCCGTGTGGGCGTTCGGGTTCACGCTCAACACCATGTCGCTGTTGGGACTGTCGCTGGCCATCGGCATTCTGATCGATGACGCGATCGTAGTGCGTGAGAACATCGTGCGTCATGTGGAGATGGGCAAAGACCACTACACCGCCGCGCGCGAAGGCACGGACGAAATTGGACTCGCTGTCGCCGCGACAACGTTCTCGATCATTGCCGTTTTTATTCCCATTGCGTTCCTCAAGGGCGTGTCGGGGCAGTGGTTCAAGCCGTTTGCGCTCACCATTGCGTGCTCCGTGCTCGTGTCGCTGTTCGTGTCATTTTCGCTGGACCCGATGCTGTCCGCCTACTGGCCCGATCCGCATCAGGAAGAGCATGAGAAGTCGTGGATCACGAAGCAGCTCGACAAGTTCAACCACTGGTTCAACGGGCTGGCCAACAACTATCGTCGCGTGATCGGCTGGGCGCTCGATCATCGGCTATCGATGGTGGCGTTGGCCGTGGTCAGCTTTGTGGGCGCGCTGGCATTGCCCGCTACGGGCCTGGTGGGCGGCGGGTTCTTCCCGTTGGAAGACAACGCGGAAGTGCAGATGTCAGTCGAGACGCCGCCGGGCGCGAACGTGGACTACCTCCGGCAAAAGGTCAACGAGACGCTGCGTATCGTGTCGGTCTATCCGGAAGTGAGGTACACCTTTGTGACGGCGGGCGGCACCAGCGGGGCTGTGGACAAGGCGGGCATCTACGTCAAGCTGAGCAGCAAGGGCGAGCGCCTCAAAAAGGGACAGCGCGGCGCTGAGGAGCTGGCAGCGCAGATGCGTGAGGATGTGAAGGGTATGGGTGGCGCTGACGTGGCCGTGTTCACCAACGACTTCGCTGGTCAGGAGAAGCAGATTTCGCTTGAGCTGCGCGGTACGAACAAGGCGGCGTTGCAGGCAGTCGCGGATCAGTATCTGGAGGCCATGAAGTCCACGCCGGGTGCAGTGGACGTGGGCCTCAGCACGAAGGGGCAAAAACCGGAGCTCACGGTGTCGGTCGATCGGGGCTTGGCTGGTGCGCTCGGACTGAGCGTGGGTCAGGTGGCGCAGGCTATTCGACCTGCCTTTGCCGGCCTCGACGCAGGCGACTGGGTGGATCCGTCCAACCAGACACGTAAGGTCATGGTGCGTCTCTCGCCGGAAGCGCGTGCGCGTGGAACCGACTTGTCGCAGTTGCCGATCGCCATTGGGGCCGGCCCCAATGCGCAGCTGGTTCCGCTCGAGCAGGTGGCGCGCATTCGCAATCAACTGGGTCCGGCCATCGTCAATCACCTTGACCGCAACAACGTCATCAAGGTGCAGGGCAATATCGCCGGTCGCTCCCTCACCGAAGTGATGAACGAGATCAACGCCAAGACGGCGAAGATTGATATGCCGCCCGGTGTAACGCTGTCGACCGGTGGGCAGGCGGAGCAGCAACAGGAAGTCTTCTCCAGCGTCTTCATCGCGCTTGGCGTGGCCGTGGGCCTGATGTACCTCATTCTGGTGCTGCAGTTTGGATCATTCCTCGATCCGCTGGCCATTCTGATTTCGTTGCCGCTGTCGCTCATCGGTGTCATGGGAGCGCTGGCCATCACTGGCAACACGATCAACATCATGAGCCTCATCGGTGTGATCCTGCTCTGCGGCATCGTCGCCAAGAACGCCATCCTGCTCATCGACTTCGCCAAGTGGGCGCGGGAGAGGAACGGCATGCCGCTGCGGGAGGCGTTGATCGAAGCAGGCGCCATTCGCTTGCGTCCGATTCTCATGACAACGTTCGCGCTGATCGCCGGCATGATCCCCGTGGCGCTGGGCCGCGGCGAAGGGGCGCAGTTCCGGGCGCCGTTGGGCGTGGCCGTCATCGGTGGCGTGATCACGTCTACCGTTCTGACCCTGCTGGTGATTCCGACGTTTTACGAGATCTTCGACAACATGCGCTCCTGGTTCGGGAAACGCGTGGGCATGACGCCACCACACACTGGCCAGTTCAAGACCTTCGAGCTGCCGGTGCCCGGCGTTGGTGACTGACACTTGGTAGATTGATGGCAGGCTGTCCTGCCTGACACCGGACGGGGGCTCTCGGCATGCATTGCCGTGGGTCCCCGTTTCGCTTCCCATTGCCGCTCGCATGTTGTCCCTTCTTCACTCCGTGCTTGATCTGGCTGCCGTGCCTCTGGCCACGCGTGCGGCAGAGTGGTCGGTGGCCGGCATACTCGAAGCGTTCGCCAACAGCCCGGTGGCCTACTGGGCGCTGGCCTTCTCGGTGATGATCACCGAAGAGCTGTCCCCGATTCTGGCCGGCATCGCCGCGAACGAAGGCGAGTTGGAACTGGTGCGCGCGATCGTTGCGCTCACGCTCGGTGGCTGGGTGATGACAAGTCTGCTGTACGCGGTAGGCCGGTTGAAATGGGAATCGATTCGACGTCGCTGGCCGAGGGTGCGTGCCACGGGTACGGTGGCGCTTCGGGTGGTCGCGCGAAATCCGGTGACCGCGTCGCTGTTCGTGCGATTTGCGTTTGGCTTGCGCGTGGTGTTGCCGATGGCGTGCGGCGCTGCTCGCGTGCCGTTGGCCATCTTCTTGCCAGCCACGCTCCTCGGCTCTGCCGCGTGGTCGGGTGTGTTCACGCTCATCGGCTACGCGGCTGGCGAGGCCGCGGTGCGCATGATGGGTCGCCTCGGACGTACCGGAGAACTGATCGGCGCCCTGCTCGTGTGCGGGCTGCTGCTCGCATTCCTGCGCTGGAACCGACGTCGCACCGAACGCAAGCTCGCCAAACGCCACGCGGCGGCGAAGCGAGCGCTGGCGGATGCGGCCAACGCCGTGGAGCGCTAGACTCGACAGACGGTTGGCGCGATGGCGGCCCGATCGAGGTCGGGCCTCACGCACCTGTTTGTCGCCCGGTGGTTGCGTCGCGTACCCTCCCGCGCAAGTTCCATTGCACAGCGGGTCCCGGGAAGTCCACGCCGCCTCTGCACGGAGTCGTATGACGCGCCCCAAGTGGTTTATGCCCGTCGCCATCATCGCGCTGCTCTGGAACCTGATCGGCTGCGCCGCCTATCTGATGGACGTCACACTGACGCCCACGGCCGTCGCGGCGATGTCGCCCGACGAGCAGGCGCTGTACGCCGCGCGACCCGCGTGGGCCGTAGCACTCTACGCAATCGCGGTCTGGGGCGGTGCACTCGGCAGTGTGGGATTGATCATGAGGAAACGGTGGGCCAAGGGTCCGTTGCTCGCATCGCTCCTTGGGCTTGTGGGTCAGGACATCGCGTTGTTCGGCATGAGCCCAGTCTCCATCCCTGCGTCCGTGTACGCGCTCCAGGGGATGGTCATGGCGATCGCGGTGCTCCTGCTGCTGTTGGCCAACACGGCCGCGCGGAGAGCGTGGATCACCTGACACCCTCGGCGCACAGGCGGTACTCTTCCCCGTATTGGGCTTCCTGTGAACCGTGAGCGCCTGACCGATGCAGTCGAGCGCGTGAACGCCTGGCACTCCACGCGGGTACCGCCGCGCACGAACACGTCCGTGGTGGTGCGTGCCAGCTGTGTGCTGCTGGTACTCACGGCGATCGCGCTCATGCCCGCCGCCGCACAATCGCCGACGGTCATTGTCGGCCCGCCGGCTCCCGTCGCGCCCGCAGTGATCACCCGTGACGCGGCGCAGCACGCCACCGTACGCGCCATCAAGCTGTCGGCGCCGCTCAAGCTCGATGGCGTGCTGGACGAAGTGGTGTACACCCGCGAGGCGCCATTTGGCGGACTGATACAAGTCGCTCCGGACGCCGGCGCGCCCGCCACCGAGCGCAGTGACATCTGGATCACGTACGATGATCGCAGCATCTATCTGTCGTGTCGATGCTACGAGACGTCGCCGCCGGCGGAGTGGATTGTCAACGAACTCCGGCGCGACACCGGCGGCCTGCGGAACAACGAACACATCGGTGTGCTCTTTGACACGTTCTACGATCGCCGCAGTGGCTTTGCCTTCTACACGAATCCGCTCGGCGCACGCGCCGACTACTCCATCGTCGACGAAGGCGCATCGAACACGGACTGGAATCCGGTCTGGACGTCAAAGACCGGACGGTTCGACGGTGGTTGGACCGTCGAGATGGAGATCCCTTTCAAGTCGCTGCGATATCGCGCGGGGTTGAATCAGGTGTGGGGCATGCAGATCCGGCGTTCGGTTCGCCACAAGAACGAATGGGATTACCTCACGCCGGTGCCGCGAATCCTGGCTGGCCCACAGGCACTCAATCGCGTGTCCGCAGGCGGCACACTGGTGGGTCTCGATCTGCCTGAGACCGGCAAGAACATCGAACTCAAGCCGTACGCGGTGGCTCGGACCACCACCGACCGCGTGCGCATTCCACCCATCAGCAATAGCGTCGGGACCGAATTTGGCGGCGACATCAAGTACGGCGTCACGCCCAATCTCACGGCCGACCTCACGGTCAATACCGATTTCGCCCAGGTGGAGGCAGATGAGCAACAGGTGAACCTGACGCGATTCAGTCTCTTCTTTCCCGAGAAGCGCGACTTCTTTCTGGAAGGTCGCGGTATCTTCGATTTCGCGCGTGGCGGCAACGGCGCATTCGGTGGCAGCGGCGGTGCCGATACCCCGCAGTTGTTTTACACGCGACGCATCGGACTCGACAACGGCAGCGTGGTTCCAATCAATGTCGGCGGTCGGCTCACAGGAAAGCTTGGCAAGTTCGCCATCGGACTGATGAACATCGGGACGTCGGGAGACGTGGCGTCAAAAGCAGACGCCACCAACTTCACCGTACTTCGGCTCAAGCGGGACGTCCTGCAGCGCAGCTCCATCGGTGCGATGCTGACCAACCGATCGGTGGGAGTGTCGGGCCGCGGCACAAACACGGTATACGGACTGGATGGTGCCTTCCTGCTGTCACAGGCGCTGACAGCGGGTGCATACTGGGCGCAGACTCAGACCACGGGTGTCAGCGGCGAAGACCAGAGCTATCAGGGTCGACTGGACTACAGCGTCGATCGATTCGGTGCGAAAGCCGAGGTGCTCTCGGTGGGACGCAACTTCGATCCGCAAATCGGCTTTCGTCGGCGCTCCGACATCACGCGGTCGTTCGGCGAAGTGCGATTCAGTCCGCGGCCCGCCAACCAGAACGTGGTGCGAAAGTTCACCGGCACGGCGTCCGGCGAGTACGTGGAGAACAGCGCCGGTGTTGTGGAAACGCGGATCTGGCGCGGGCACTTCGACACCGAGTTTGCGAGCAGTGATGTGTTGGGATTCGATGTCACGCGCAACTACGAGTATCTGCGCCGTCCCTTCACGCCCGCCGGCTCGCCCGCGGCCATCGCGCCCGGTGGATACCCGTTCTCCGACGTGGCGCTGTCATATGCATTCGGCGCGCAGCGGCGCGCGTCGGGCACCATCCGGGTGCAGGCCGGGCAGTTCTACGATGGTTCGATTCGAAGCGTGACGATTGGACCAGGTAGCACCTTCTCCACGGCGCGCATCGCAGTCATGCAGCGGCTGGCGGTGGAGCCGACCTTCTCGATTACACGAATCGACCGGCCCACGTCTTCATTCACCACCCGGCTCATGCGAGCGCGCGTCGACTTCGGGTTCACGCCACTCATGTTTGCCAGCGGGCTGATCCAGTGGAATTCGGCCGACCGCGCCTTCAGCACCAACATGCGGTTTCGCTGGGAGTACGCGCCGGGCAGCGAGCTCTTTCTCGTGTACACGGACGAACGCGATGTGCGGGATGACCGCTACGCCACGCCAACCACGGTGCGGGGACTCAAGAACCGCGCGCTCGTGGTCAAGATCAATCGACTCTTCCGCTACTAGGCCAGCGGCGAGTCATTCCGTTCACGACGTCGTCACCGATTGTCGACTCACCTGATCGTCGGAGCCACGACCGCCGCCGCATCACGCAACTCGCGCCACGCCAACTCCACATGTTCGCGAGCGGTCCGCACGTTGCCGATCGCGAGCCGCAACGTGTAGCGACCGTTGAGCTTGGTGTGAGACAAGTACACCAGACCGCGCGCATTCACGCGTTCCATGATCTCGGCGTTCAGCGCCGCAATGCGCGCTTCATCGGCTCCAGCGGGCGCATAGCGAAAGCACACCAACGAGAGTGGCACGGGCGCCGTGAGTTCCCAGCCGCCCTCGTAGTGCACCATACCGGCAAAGTCGCGGGCGAGTTCACAGTGCAACCGAATGCGTTCGGCAATTCCGTCGGCACCAAAGGCGCGCAACACCATCCACAGCTTGAGTGAGCGGAAGCGGCGACCCAGTTGAATGCCGTAGTCCATCAGGTTGACGACATCATCCTGCCCGTGCGTCTTGAGATACTCGGGCAAGAGCGCGAACGCCTGCTTGAGTGCGTCCGGACGCTTCACATAGAGCACGGAACAGTCCATCGGCGTGAAGAGCCACTTGTGCGGATTCACCACCAGCGAGTCCGCGCCGTCCACACCATCCATCAGATAGCGCAGTTCGGGGGTGATGGCGGCCACGCCAGCGTATGCAGCGTCGATGTGTACCCAGCAGTTGAACTTCCGCGCGATCGCGACCACGGCCGGCACCGGATCGATGCTGGTGGTACTCGTGGTGCCGACGGTCGCTACCACCGCGATGGGGCGATGCCCAGCGGCGATGTCTTCCGAGATCGCCGCGTGGAGCGCCTCAGGGCGCATCTGAAACGCGTCGTCGCACGCGACCTTCACCAGGTTGTCATGGCCAAGGCCAAGCGCAATCACGGCCTTGTCGACGGACGAGTGCGCGTGCTCCGAGCAGTACACGCGCAACACCGGCAGGTCGGAGCGTCCAGCCATGCCTCGCGCCCGCACGTCGAACCCGGCCACCTCACGCGCAGCAGCGATGGCGTAGAAGGTGCTCACCGAAGCGGTGTCGGTGATTTGTCCGAACCAGCCGTCACCGAGGCCCATGAGCTGTCGGAGCCAGTCGAGCGTGACCTGTTCGAGCTCGGTCACCGCCGGGCTCGTGACCCAGAGCATGCCATTGGCGTTCAGTCCGGCGGTGAGCAGCTCGCCCAGAATGCCCGGATACGATCCCGAATTCGCGAAGTACGCGAAGAATGCGGGGTGGTTCCAGTGCGTGATGCCGGGGAGCAGCGTCTGCTGCACATCGCGCAGCATATCCGCCAGTGGTTCGCCTGTGGACGGCGGAGCCGCCGGGAGTGCCGCGCGAATATCGCTCGGTTGCACGCGACTCTTCACCGGATGGCGTTCCGGGTGTTCGAGATACTCCGCGATCCAATCCACGGCCGCGTGTGCGGCGGCGCGGAACTCGTCGGGAGAGAGGTCGCCCGTCAGGGTTCTG
This sequence comes from Gemmatimonadaceae bacterium, assembly GCA_031379145.1. Classification (GTDB taxonomy): domain Bacteria; phylum Gemmatimonadota; class Gemmatimonadetes; order Gemmatimonadales; family Gemmatimonadaceae; genus Gemmatimonas. The sequence goes on along the minus strand of JANNEV010000426.1, from coordinate 2,261 downwards.
CCGAGCGTCATGGCGAGGCCAGCCTGATGCCCCAATGCGTGCGCAGGAATTCTTCCAGCACGCGTGCGGTCACGTCGCCAAAACGATCGCGACTCGTGGCGTTGTCACGCACACCGGTAAAGTGCGCTTCGATCTGCACGCCGCAGATCTGGCCGTTGGTGATGCCGCCGAGCGATGTCGCGCCGCCTCCGCAGGTGTGCCGCAACGTGTTGTCGCCGCCATTGAAGTAGTCGGTGCCGTTGGGCGCGGGGTCCGTGGCACTGGGAATGGCAGGGAACCCGTTGTTCACGTACAGCGTACCAAGCGAGCCTGGCCCGCGCAGCAGCGCCGAGAACGACAGCGTGGAAAACTGCGACACGGTGCGGATGCTCGCCGTGTTCTCGTGCGTCATCGATGCGTCCAGTGCAGCGTCCGAGAGGTTCAGGTTCGCTGGGGTCAGCAGGTACCCAAGTTCGAGCCGCGGAATGGGGTGGCCGTGGCCATGAATATCCATGTACCACCCCTTGCCGCTGGCCTGCAGAACCGCGCTCTTCGCTGCGTCGATAAAGCTGTGCCATTCGTTGAGCGCCGCCGCGGCTTCCGCGTTGCCACAGGCGGCTTCAGGCTGTACTCGATTGGGGTCCAGCTTACGACGCGACAGATTCGAGATGATGACGTGCGGATACGTTCCGAAGCGCGCGAAGAACCGTTGCTGCATGGCACGTACGAGTTCACTGGTATTGGCGTCGGTCACCGTGGTGGCGGCCCCGCCACAGGCGGCCGCGGTGCGATCGGGAATTGTGCTCGGTAGTAGCGCCCCACCGTGCGGCGCCGACAGAATCACTGGCGCGTTGCCGGCGATGTACTCGATGTAGTTGTTGCGGCCGAAGTACGATTGCCCAGCGCGAAACGCTATCGGTGCGCTGACCGTCAGCGTCACACTGCCGCTCGCTGACCCGCTGCTGGCGCCGATGCTCACCGAACCGCCTGCGATTCCCGTGACCATGCCCGTCGACGAGACGGTGGCTACCGACGGCGTCGCGGAAGACCAGGTGATCGCGGCGGTTAGGACCCGACCCTGCTGGTCGCGCGGAGTGGCGAGGAGTTGCACCGTCGCGCCGACCTGCAGCGTGGTAGCGCTGGCGGTGACCTCAATCGTTGTGACAACCGGGGTGACAACGGGCGGCGACACCGGAGCGGTGGTGGTCGACTCGCCGCCGCTGCAGCTGGTCAGCAGAGCGAGACTCAGAGCGAGACTCAGAGCGAGACTCCGGGCGACGGTGCCTGCGCTCAACGCAGGATCGCTCCACGAGACGGCGCGCGCGCGTCGGACCTCAGGGCTTCTCATGCGGCATGGTTCGCCCAACGATGATCGTCACGTTGTCGGTGCCGCCGCCGTCAAGCGCGTCCTGCAACAGCTGTTCACACACGTGCTGTGAGGAGGTCATGGCGCCCAGGCGCTCGGCGATCTTCTCATCGGACACATGCTTGGTGAGGCCATCGCTGCACAGCAGATGCACGTTGCGCCAATCGGCCCGCAGTCGCGTGACGACGGGCGTGGCGGCTTCGCCACCGATGGCGCTGGAGAGCACGTTGGAAAACTGCGACCGAGCAGCGATGGCCCGCGTGAACACGCCTTGATCCACGAGGTCTTGCGCCAGCGTCTGATCGCGCGTCACCTGCGTGAGTACGTGGTCGCGATACAGGTAGTACCGCGAGTCGCCCACCTGCAGCAGATAGTACGACGGCCAGACGCCGAGAAAGAGCGTGAGCGTCGTGGCCATGGATCTCCCGTCGCCCTCGGTGCGCGCGCGTTCCACGACCGCCGCGTGGCATCGCATGGCGGCCGCCTGCAGCTGCTCCACGAACTCGGCATCCGTGGCCTCGGCCCGATCGTAACAGCGCATGCTGCTGGCGACGTACTGCATGGCGATTTCCAGCGCGGTGGCGCTGGCTTTCTCGCCACCCACGGAGCCGCCGACGCCGTCGGCAATCATGGCCAGGAACGCCAGCCGTTCCGACGGCAGCTGCAGTCGCTCCATGTCCATCAGACTGGTTTGGTGCACGTCCAGCCGACGATGAAGTGACGACACCAGGAAGTGATCCTGATTGTTGCGACGCACGAGTCCCTGATGCGTTAGGCCGAACACTTCGATCTCGTCGTCGCGCGGGGCTCGCTGCGGGTCGGAATGAGGTTGGTCAGGCATGGTCGGAGAGACAGTGCGTTTTCGGACGGCCGGTTACGGACACGTGACAGGAACATATCGCTGGCCCCGTCGCCG
>JANNEV010000423.1:0-2097 GCA_031379145.1 Gemmatimonadaceae bacterium | reverse complement strand
CCCTCATAGTGTGCCAAGGCCGATGCGGTCAGCATCTCGCTGACGGCCAGTACGGACAGCCAGCCTGCGCGCTTGCGCACGTTCTGGAGCAGGCCAATCTGCATGTACGGCTCTTCCAGCGCCTCCATACCGCCCATCTTCTGCACGTCTTCGGTCTGCTCTTCCTGGATGACGTCGATGACGTCGTCCACCGTCACCACGCCCAACAAGCGCCCCTCGGTATCGACCACCGGTAGCGCCACCAGATCGTAGTTCGAGGTGACCTGCGAGACCTCCTCCTGCAGCATATCCGGCGACACGCTCACCACGTCACTCCACGCCAGATCGGCCATGCGCCCGCCCTCGGGCGCTGCCAGCAGTTCGCGCAGCGACAGAACACCGCGGAGACGACCATTCTGGTCGGTGGTGTAAATGGTGTACATCGCCTCGCGTCGACCAGCGCGCGCCATCGTGCGCACCGCTCGCAGCGCTTCCTCGACGGTGAGATTCTCCGCGACCGACACGAACTCCGTGGTCATCAGTCCGCCGGCCGTGTACGGATCGTACTCCAGCAACCGCTCGGTCTCGGCCTGCGCCTCGGCGCCCAGTTCGTGCAGGATGTCGTCGGCCGTTTCCTCGTCCAGCTCATCGAGCGCATCTGCCCGCTCGTCGGGCGTCATCTCCGCAACGATCGACGCCGCCTCGCCCGCGGTCAGCTCTTCAAGAAAGTGCGTGCGCAGCTCTTCATCGAGGTACTCCAGCACCTCGGCCGCGCGCTCTTTGGGCAGCGCAAAGAGAAACGCGCGCACGCTTTCTTCCGGCAACGCCTCGGCCAGATCGGCGAGGTCGGCCGGATGCATTTCTTCCGTCTGCGGACCGACGCTCTGTGGCGACTCCTCCAGCAGTTCGAGGAGGTCGGGCACCAGCAGCGCCGCGAGCGGCCGTTTTTCGGTCGAGCGGGGTGGCGTCATCGGTGTCCCCCCCGGGGGCGGGCCGGAGAGCCCACCGCCGCGCGGCGATCTTGAGTTCGGTACTTCGGCTAGACGGCGGGGGCAAGTTAGTCCCCGTCACCACGGACAAGAAGCGCACCGCCACGAGATGTCGGCGGCAGCCGAACGCCCCTACAGGATTGGCAGCACTCGGGACTCCTGCACCGTCATGGAGATCAGTCGGACGCCTGCCGTCTCCAGTACGGCCGCGAGTTGCGGCTCCTCTGGCGCTTCATCCATGAGCAACGAGACCCCCGCCATGGACACGTCGGCCGATATCAGGCCGTTCAGGGCGCTCAGGGCGGTCCACAGGGCGCGAACCGCGTGAATACCAGTAAGTCCCTCTACCCGCAGAGCAATTCGGGTGGGCGGTCGTATCGTCATGATGAGAATCTTGGCGAAGTCACCTCCTCTGCGCACCACCTGCCTGCCATCTTTGGTCACAGGGCTCCCGGTCATTCCGCGGGCTGCCAGCGGTCGATGTCCTCCTGCCTCTCTGCTCATGACTCGTGTTACTTTCCTCGGCCTGGGTGCCATCGGCACGCCAATGGCTCGACATCTGTGCGTGCCTGAGCACGATCTCGTGGTCTGGAACCGTACGGGCGCACGTGCGGACGCCTTCGGGCGCGAGACAGGTGCACGGGTGGCGGGTTCCCCTGCGGAGGCCGCACGCGATCGCGATGTCGTCGTCACCTGCCTGCCCGAATCGCGCGACGTGGAGTCTCTGCTGGACGGCGCCGACGGGCTGCTGGCGACCATGGCCGCTGGGGCGGTGTTGGTAGACTGCACGTCCGGCGATCCGGCGACGTCGCGCCGCATGGCTGGCAAACTCGCCGAACGCGGAATCGGCTACCTCGATGCGCCCGTATCCGGCGGCGTGGTGGGGGCGGTGCAAGGCGCGCTCACGGTCATGGTGGGTGGGGACGCGGCACTGCTGGAACGGGTTCGCCCCGTGCTTGAGCGCTTCGGCAAGCGCATTGTGCATTGCGGAGCGGTGGGAACGGGAGACGCACTCAAGGCGGTGAACAATGCGTTGTTGGCCATGCATATCTGGGGGACGGCGGAGGGGCTGGTCGCGCTGGAGAAGGCGGGGGTGCGCGCCGATGTCGCGCTGGATGTCATCAACGCC
>JANNEV010000165.1:0-2436 GCA_031379145.1 Gemmatimonadaceae bacterium | reverse complement strand
GTTGCCCAGGTTGAGTGTGCGCGCGACGGTGGTGACCTGACTGCGCGTGGTCGTGTACAAGTTGCTAAACACTTCGCCGGGCAAGCTGGCTGGGGACTTGTTGGCATAGTGCACATTCATATCCAGCGCCGCGTTGGCCGGCAGCTGCAGGGCGACACCGGGTGGAAAGCGATAGTCGAACTCCGACGACTGCGCGACACCGAAGAACACATGGCACGCCATTGGACGCATGTTCTCGAAGTTCATGCTGCCGTCGGGATTGCGAATGTCGCGGATCTGGTTGGGAACGGGACGGCTGTCACACGGCGCGATCGTGTTGGCTGGGTCGAACGTGTACAGCACGAGATGGTGACTCCCGGGGCGCATGCGCGACTCGATGCGCGTCACGAACAGATCGGTGGCGTTGCCGAGCTGCCGATACACGAACAGCTCGCGCTCCAAGTTGGGCACCACCGTAAAGCTGTCCACCTTGAGCTGCAGGCCCGCGCCGCTGCCGGGCGCCGCGAGCGGAGAAAAGGTGGCCGCCTGCACCCGGTTGTCACGCAGCACCAGCGTGTCGGCCACATGCCCTGTCCGCGGTGCGCCGGCCTCAATCCAGCGGCGCACATACTCCAGCTGTCCCGCCGTGACGCCCTGCGTGGTGCCCATGGGCATGAGATTGCCGTAGTCGCGACTGTGGTGTCCGGGAATCCACGCCATCTTGTGATACAGCAGCGAGCTGTCCGCGCGAAACGCCTTGATGCGGAGCACGTTGTCGGCGCGCGCGACCTGTTGCACGGATGGCACGCCGACCATCTGCTGGTACGACGAGTCCGCCGTGAGCACCAAACCCGACTGTCGCGCGGTGGCGCTGCCGGAGGCATGGCAGTTGGCACATGATGGCGTCAGGATCTCGCGTTGGATGCGAGCGAACGAGCCGTCGGCGAGGCCGGGGGCCACGGTACCCGTGGCAGCGGGTGAATCGCTGCCGCCACAGGCGGAGAGCGCCATGCTGAGCACGAACGCCAATCCAGTGGAGACATTGGAGGGCGTGAAGCCCGGTCCTGACGAGTATGTCATGGCGAAGAACAGGCGACGGTGGAAGCGCTGCGACGAAAGCGCGGCGGTGGGAGGCCGCCTGCGGGAACACTCACTGAGACGCTGTGACGCGTCGAAAGTTAACGACACGGGCCGTGCGTTGGTTCATGAGTCGGGCGCGTGGGCATACTGGTATTGCCGACGTACTTTAATGCATCCAGCTTTCGGAATGGTCTCCCATCCATGATTCCGCGGCGTCCGCGCGTGTCACTTCCCGCGATCCTGCTGCTGGCGCTGTGCAGTTGCAGCGCCGGCGAGGCCGCCACCGTGGCCCCCGTACCTCCAATTGTGCCGCCCCAGACGCCGGCGCAGCCGCCGGTTGTGTGGACTACCACGGCGGTCAACGCGCCGCGCGTGCAGTACCGCACGTTCACTAGCCCCATTGCCCGTGCCACGGTGAGCTATCACGTGTACACGCCACTGCAGTACGACGCCGAGCCAACGCGACGGTTTCCGGTGCTCTATTGGCTGCACGGAAGTGGCGGTGGGTTGGGAGGCATTGCGATTCTGGCTGCGTACTTCGACGAGGCCATCCGCGCCGGTCGGATTGCACCGATGCTCATCGTGTTTCCCAACGGCATGTCATCGAGCATGTGGGCCGACTCCAAAGACGGGCGCACGCCGATGGAGTCGATGGTGGTGCGCGATCTGGTCCCGCAGGTCGATGCGGCCTTTCGCACCCTGGCCTCCCGTGACGGTCGGCTGCTGGAAGGGTTCAGCATGGGTGGCCTGGGCGTAGCGCGATGGGGGTTGCGCTACCCGGACATCTTCGGCTCCATTTCGATGCTTGCCGCGGGCCCGCTGGACCTGGACTTCAACGGGCCTCGCGCCACGGGCAACCCCGCCGAGCGCGCACAGATTCTGCGTGACGTATACAGCGATGACATGACCTACTATGTCGCGCAGAACCCTTTCACGATTGCCGAGCAGTATGCCGCCGCGATTCGCGGGACGCCGCGGGCGCTTGCCCGTTTCCGGCAGGTTGTGGGTTCACTCGACTTCACGTTGCCGGCCAACGAGGATTTTCGCGTCCACATAGGTCGCCTGGCCATAGCGCAGGAATACACGTTGGTGCCCAACGTTGCGCACGATACCATGGGTTTGCTCGATGGGCTCGGCGAACGAAACTGGGCGTTCTACCGCGCGGTGTTCGGGGCACGCTGATCAGAGCCGCAAGAAGCTCCACTCCTTCGAAAACGGAATGCTGCTCAAGAGCACGCCGCGGTCCTTCGTGACGAGCAACCGATCGCTTGGGTTGATGCCGATGCCGCGCGCTGCGTCGTAGAGCCCAGGCTCCACGGAGAAGGTCATGCCTTCCTGCACCACGGTATCATCGCCGAGCGCCAGGAACGGCGCTTG
>JANNEV010000379.1:0-3242 GCA_031379145.1 Gemmatimonadaceae bacterium | reverse complement strand
GCAGGCGTCGGCGGCGCGCACCGCCGTCGAAGCGCTTGTGCCTGCGGCATTGCTTTACGCTCTCGAAGCGAAACGCGATGCGTACGTGCACACCAACGTCCAGGCATCGCGAGCCACCTGAAGCGTGACGCGTGACGTGGCTCGCGTGAGGCGCTGCCGGCGTGACTGACTATCGCAGAGCGACTTGCAGCGTGATCGGTCGACCCTGCCGCATGATGATGAGTTCAACGGACTCACCTGGCTTGTGGCCCTGTACGATGCGCTGCAACTCCACATGTTGCTTGATGGTCTGACGGTCGGCAGAGAGAATCAGGTCGCCGGGGACCAGGCCCGCTCGCTCGGCTGCGCTACCCGGCGCGACCTGCTCGATGAACGCACCCAGTCGTTCGTTGATGCCGATGCGGGGCAGGTCCGCGGGTTCGACGTCGCGTGTTGCGACACCGAGCATCGCACGACCACTGGGCGCGCCACCGAACCCTCCCTGATTCGCTCCCGGGTTGGGAGCCCGAGGGTCTGTTGCAGGTCCGCCCCGGCCTGCGTTGTACCGTATGCCCAGCGCGCCACCGCCTTGCATCGGTCCCGGCTCGGCGAGGGAGGGAGCGCCCGGCGCGATCGGAGCGCCATCGCCAATTGTGAAACTCGCCTCGATCGCCTGCAGCGTCCGGCTCACGGCGTTGAACTCGTTCTGCGGCGCCGACATGATGACGGCATAGGCGTCGCGCGCATCGGTGAACCCGGCAAGCCGCAGCAACGATGGCGTGCCGCGAGGATTGACGCCGGAGAGCACCATGTACGACGCGGGACGTCCGGCGACGCTGAACGTGCCCTGATCGACCGTGCGCATGTCGCGCCACTGCGCGCCGTACTGGCTGCTCAACGCAGACACTACCTCGGCACCGGAGCGCGCGCCGCTGAAAGGAGAGAACATCGCCGTCACGCCGCCATTGGCGATGATCACACCACCCGACTGCGGCATTGCGTTCCATCCCGGCGGCACCATCACGGAGAAGCGGCCGGCGGGGTCGCGGAACGTCTCAGCCTGCACGCTGCGATTCGTTGGACCCTCGCGCACCAACATCGCGCCAGACGGTCGAGCGTGCGCGGAGCGCGCACCGGTCAGTGGGCCGACAATGACCAGCAACAGCGTCAGGGTCTGTACTCGGGGCATGTGCGGCTCCAGGAAAGGGTGCGGCGTGGGCGTCATCATGTCGAGTGGAACCACGGCTGCGCAAGGCGCGATTCCGGGACGCCTGCGTGACACCGTGGGCGGCGGTGAGCCTATTCGCCGCCGGATCGCGCTTTGTACTGTGGGTTTGACTGCCCGTTTCACCACACTCAAGGATCCGTCTGTGACTGCGCCGCCGAATTCCGTCGGGACTGTTCCGTGTCCACGCTGCCAAGCCTCCAATGCTGCGGAAGCGCGCTTCTGCGCAGCCTGCGGTGGACCACTCGCCGGTGGAGCGGCGTTCAATGCCGGTCCGAACGCGCCGCCGCCACCTCCACCGAACAACTACCCGCCCCCGCCCCCCCCGCCCCCTCCGGGTAACTATCAACCTCCGCCACCACCACCAGGCGGCTTCAATCGCGGCATGATCGGTGGCGGCAACGCCAGCGCACAGGTCGGACTCAATACCGATCAGGCCTCTGCGTTTACGCAGGCGCTCGCCGCGATCGGCAATACGAAGGCGCAGATCATGTGGCAGGCGCCACCGCAGAGCATCAAGTTCTCGCTGATCAAGAAGGACTTCTGGAACACGGGTGGCTCCAAGCTGAACTACCTGGGCGATGTGACGGTCACGCCCGCCGGACCTCGCCAGTCGACCGTTCGCATCGAGTGCAAGCCGGAGAACCTGTCTCGCATCCTCAGCATCTCCGTTGGGCTCACGCTCCTCGGTACGTTGCTGAATCTGCGCACGGGACTCGGCCTGCTCGTACTGCTCATCGGAGCCGCCTCCACGGCGTGGCAAGCGTACAACCTCAGCACGAACCTTCCCAAGGGCATCGCCGACGAGTTGCTCTCGCAATTGCAGATGAGCGCCTACGCCGGCGCGCAGCAGGGCTACGCACCGCCAGCACCTGGAGGGTACGCGCCGCCACCACCTCCGCCCGGAGGTTACGCACCGCCGCCACCACCGCCCCCGCCAGGCGCATATGCACCGCCGCCGCCTCCGCCGCCTCCGCCTACGGCACCACCGGAGCCGTCAGGCCTGGTGGAGCAGATGAAGCAGTTGACACAGATGCGCGACATGGGCGCGCTGACGCCCGAAGAGTTCGAAGCGAAGAAGACCGAACTCCTCAAGCGGCTCTGATTCACGGTGTACTGCGTCAACTGCTCTGCGACCATCGACGACGGCGCGCGGTTCTGCATTCATTGCGGCGCGTCGTCCACCACGGCCACGTCTGCACAGGCGGCCGGTCATGCGAGCGTACTCGCGCCGGTCTATGCGGTGGGCTACGCCTGCCCGACCTGCAACAGCGATGGATCCGGGCTTCCGCTCGGCAAGGTCTATTGCGCCACCTGCCGCTGGCTTCGGCCCCTCGGTCCTGGATACGAGATTCCGATCGAGGCGTTTCTGTGGCGCCTGGATGCGGACGCGATGAACGTGCTGCGGTCGCTTGGCCCGCTGACACAGGCGGCGCACGCCATTTCCGAACGTGTGGGCCGACGGTGGTTCGAGTCGTCCGTCAACGGACTACGACTCAGCGAGCGACAACTGCCCGATGTCTTCGAGGTGGCCATTCGGGCGGCGCGTATGGTTGGGCTGCCGTACCTGCCCGAGCTCTACATCTCGGGCGATCAGATGTGGGATGCGATGGCGCTGGGCACCGAAACCAGTGCGTTCATCGTGATCGGCAGTGTCCTGCTCAATTTCAAGGAAGACGAACTGCTGTTTGTGCTCGGCCGGGAGATGGGACACTGTCGTGCGGGGCACGCGTTGTGGAAGACCGTGATGCAGTTCATTTCCGGGCGAAGCCAGAAGCGCTCCATCATGGGCGACGGCGTGCTCAAGATGCTCAATCCGGCCAAGTTGCTGGAAAACGCCATCGATGCGCCACTGATGGCGTGGGCCAGACATGCAGAGATCACCGCCGACAACGCCGGCATTCTGTGTGTTGGGAGTGAAGACACTGCACGTCGCGTCCTGCAGGCCTGGACTTTTCGGTCGTTTCCGCTGTTGCAGCGAATGAATCATGAGGCCTGGATGGAGCAGGAAGATCAGGCGGATGACAGCATGACGCAG
>JANNEV010000363.1:0-7619 GCA_031379145.1 Gemmatimonadaceae bacterium | reverse complement strand
CTCCATGAAGTTGCGGACCGAGAGCCGCTCGCCGATGGCCTCTGGTGTGTACTCCTCACCGCGCGGATCGATGACCACCACACCCTTGGGCACAAGGATAGCCGCCAACGGAATGTCAGCGGTGATCACCACATCGCCGGCCAATGCATGGTCGGCGATGTACCCGTCCGCCATATCCGGGCCGCCGTCCACGCGGACCGCTGATACGAACGTGTATCCCACGGGCAACTGCAGTCTTTGGTTGGCCACCAGAATGGTGGTCAGCCGAAGGCGTTCGGACGCCTTGAAGCAGATGTCCTTGACGTCCCGTGGGGCGGCGTCGGCGTCGAGCCAGAGTGTCATTCAGTAGCGGCGCGGAGGCGGGACGAGCCAGATCACGGCACATGCGGTGAGCCATGCCGAACGACGCAAAGCTAACGTGGCGAACATCGGTGGCGAACATCGCTCACGGTGCACCCGCGTCGAGCAGATCCTGCCGGGGCGGAATCCATGGCGGCACGTGACTAGGGCATTTCGTGACTGGCAGCCGCGTCTCCATCTGTGCGAAGCCGCCGCGTGCACCAAAGCGCTCGTCCAGCATGGCAATCACACCGTCGGAACCGGCGGACCAGCTGGGCGTGCGCATGAAACGCAGGGCAGCGGCCACCTCGCAGTTGGTGGCGACCAGCGTGCGCAACGTGGTGCGTGACGCGTTCCATTCGGAGACCCAGCGGATGGCGCGCGCGTCGATGGCCGTACTCCGGGCGGCGCGCGGAACGCGATCCGGCGCGGGTGACGCTGGGCGTCCGCACGAGGTGACTGGTCGCACTGTCGGAAGCGGCGCGACGACGGCCTCGGTCAGCCGGTACGTGTCACCGTCTGCTTCAACCAACTGCGCCGTGAAGCAGAGCGGGTCCGCCGGCGCCGGCGTGAGTGCCACGTCTCGGAAGGCCGTGCCCACGGCGCTCGCCATGGTGCGCCGCGCCAGCGATGACGTGACAAACTGTATCGATTCCACGGCGATCCAGGCCACCAGTGCATACGCCGCGCGATGTGACGGACGCATCGCGCGCACGGCCACGAACCAAAGCAGCGAACCCACCGTCACCGTGACGGCAACGTCGCGCGGCACGAGGCCAACGAGCCAGACGGCGGCCAGCATCAAGCCCAGCAACACACCGAACAGCACCCGGTAGCGTGGGCGTTGTGCCAGCAGGAACAGCGGCGGCAGCGCGATGATCCAGAGCCACGGTTCGACGATGAACACCGCGTCTCCGTAGAACCACCGGTTGTCCAGCGGCCAGAAGGGATGGACGCCGTAGCTGTTGGTGTAGTCCAACAGCAGATGCGAGAGCGTGCCCGCGAGCGCGAGCGCGAGGAGCGGCCATCGTGAGGCCGATCGTCTCCAGGCGGGCCAAAAGGCGAGCAATGCCCCCCACACCAGTAGCGCCGAGGCAACGGCGAACAGCACGGTGTGCGTGTGGCCGCGATGGTGCAGCAGGTAGCCGAGCTTCCCGATTCCCAGCATCGGGCCAGCATAGATGAGGTCGGCATCAGGCAGTTCCGCAGTGATCACCCCCAGTGTCACCGCGACGCGACCGAAGGTTGGTGGAATCCCCTCGAGAGGCTCGGCGCGCTGTTTGACGAGCGTCGTTGTGACTGCCGCGAGCAGGCAGCCAGCCAGGGCGTGCGTGACGTTGTCCATGCGCTGGAAACTAGGCTGGCGTTCTGTTCCGATCGTTGGTGACTGGTGTTTGGAACCGAGGTCGAAGGCGTCTGCCTGCCCGCTTCAGCTTGACAAGGTTGAGGAGCCGATGAATAATCATGCACGGATACCGAACGTACACCGAAGAATGAACTCGAATCGGAGGCAAGCGCATGTCCAACGCCCTGGGTCGCGAACTGGAATCCACGCGGAGATTTTTCCTTACCACGCTGTCGGTCTTCACACCCGGCGACGCCGCCTTTGCGCCGCAACCGGACATGTATTCCGTGGCGGGCCATGTGGCGCACGTGGCCATCACTGTCGATTGGTTCATTGCCGGCGCATTCGGCTCCGGTTGGGATCAGGACTACGACACGCATATCGCGCAGGCCAAGGCGGTGCAGTCGCTCGACGATGCCACGGCGATGCTCGGCAAGGCGTTCGATCACGCGTTTGCCACCGTCAGTGCGGCCACCGAGGAGGAACTCGACGCGCCCATTCCCAACGACACCGTCATGTATGGTGCGCCGCGTCGGGCGGTGGTGGGTGGCATCGTCGACCACACCGCGCACCATCGTGGCGCGCTCACGGTCTACGCGCGGCTGTTGGGCAAGGTGGCGCCCATGCCGTACGCGTAAGGTCAGAGATCGGGGGCGATCGAGCGGAGCCAGCAACGGCTGCCTTGCGGTTCGCGTAAGATTCAGCAGCGTACCGTAGCATTGCGCGCGACGAGAACCGTCGTGGCGTCGCGCGCCTTTCGCCCTCCTGCCTCGAGCCTCTCCGTGCATCGTTTTTCATCTCTGGCCCGCGTCGCGTTGGCCACCGTTGTTGCGCTTCCCACCCTCGTGTCCGCGCAGCGCGGCGGCGGTGCAGGTCGTGGTGGCGCTGACACCACCTTTGGCGTGTCATGGCGCAACATCGGCCCCAATCAGTCGGGCCGGATGGTGGCCGTGTCGGGTTCCACCGCGCGCCCCGATGAGTACTACATGGGCACGACCGGCGGCGGCGTCTGGAAGACCACCGACGGTGGCAAGACCACGTTGCCGGTGACCGACGCATACTTCGGCGGCACCATCGGTGCGGTGGCAGTGCAGCAGTCCAATCCGGACGTGGTATGGGCCGGCGGAGGTGAAACACCCATTCGCGGCAACGTGTCGCATGGGGACGGCGTGTGGAAGTCCGCTGATGCCGGCAAGACGTGGCAGTACATGGGACTCAAGGAAACTCAGTACATCTCGCGCGTGCGCATCAATCCGGAGAATCCGGACATCGTGTACGTTGGCGCGTTGGGGCATGTCTTCGGCCCCAACAAGGAGCGCGGTGTGTACCGCACCACCGACGGCGGGAAGACGTGGAAGAACATCCTCTTCCGCAGCGATTCCACCGGTGTGGCGGACATGATCATGGATCCGTCCAATCCGAAGATCATCTACGTCAGCTTCTGGCAGGCGGGTCGCACACCGTGGATGCTGGTGAGCGGAGGAATGGGGAGCGGCATCTTCAAGACCACCGACGGTGGTGATACGTGGGCCGAGATCACACGCAATCCCGGATTGCCACAGAGTGGTCCCCTCGGCGCGATCGGAATCACGGTATCGCCGGCCAAGCCTAGTCGTCTGTGGGCCATCGTGGAGCACGAGCCCAATGGTGGCGTGTATCGTAGTGATGATGCGGGGGCCACGTGGACCTTCACCAGCGGTGACCGCAATCTCCGGCAGCGCGCGTGGTATTACTCCAAGCTGTACGCCGACCCGAAGGACACCAACGTCGTGTACGGGCCGCAGGTGAGTCCGTTGGTCTCCAAAGATGGCGGCAAGACGTTTGCGCGCGGATTCGGTGGTGGCGACAATCACGACATCTGGATCGACCCCACCAACCCCAAGCGCATCGCGGTGGCGCACGACAACGGCGTGATCATCACGACCGATGGTGGAACCACCTCCACGCGGGTCTCAGCGCCGACGGGGCAGTACTACCACGTCCATCTCACCAATCATTTCCCGTATCACGTCTGCGGCGCCAAGCAGGATGCGGGATCGAGCTGTGGCCCAGTGCGCGAAACGGCGCAGTTCGGGCGTGGTGGCGGTGGTTTCGGACCGCCGGGTGCAGCGCCCGCGGCGGCGCCATCGCCGTTCGCCACGTTTTACGGAGTGGCTGGCGGTGAGTCGGGATACATCAGCAGCAATCCCAACGATCCCGACATCATGTACGGCGCCAACTACGGTGGCAGTCTCGACGTGCTCAATCGTCGTACGGGCAAGTCGTTGTCACTCGATCCGTGGCCGCTCAACCCCATGGGACACGATGCCAAGGACTCGTTCTACCGCTTCCAGTGGACGTTTCCGATCGTGCACTCCCCACATGATGCGAACACGATCTACGTCGGTTCCAATGTGGTCTTCCGCAGCACCAATGGTGGCACCACGTGGGCTCCCATCTCCCGCGATCTCACGCGCAACGATCCCCGCACGCTCGGCGCGTCGGGTGGACCCATCACCAAGGACCAGACCAGTGTCGAGTACTACGGCACGGTGTTCACGCTGGCCGAGTCCAAGCTGACCAAGGGATTGATCTGGACTGGCTCCGATGACGGATTGCTGCACGTCACTCGCGACAACGGCGTCACCTGGAAGAACATCACGCCCAAGGGACTGCCCGAGTGGATGCGATGGAGCATCATCGAAGCATCGCCGCACGCGCCAGGCACCGCCTGGGTCGCGGGCAACCGCTATCAGCTGGATGATTTCACGCCCTACCTGTATCGCACCACCGACTACGGGGTGACGTGGACCAGGATCACGAACGGTATCGCGGCTGATCAGTTCACCCGCGCCATTCGTGAAGACTTGCATCGGCCCGGCATGCTCTACGCCGCCACCGAACGCGGCGTGTGGCTGTCGTACGACAGCGGTGCCTCGTGGGAAAGCCTCCAGAAGAACCTGCCGCCGGTGCCCGTCAGCGACATGCTGCTGCGTGACGACGACCTGGCCATTTCCACGCATGGTCGCGCGTTCTGGGTGATGGAGAATCTGACGCCGCTGCGTTGGGCTCCGGAGCAGGCCAAGGCCGCGGCGTTTCCGTACCTGTACAAGCCCGTGCCCGTGCTTCGGTTGAATGGCCAGGCGCAGCCCACGTTCGTGTACCGGCTGCCAGCCGACTCCATGGTGGTGAAGTTCGAGTTCTTCGACAAGGCAGGCGCACTGCTGGCCACCGTCGCGTCGACGGATACGGCACCAAGCGCGGCCCCGACTGGTGCGGATGCGTTCCGTGGTGGTCCGCCGCCAGTGGCGAAGCCCGGCAACAAGAAGGGTATCAATCGCTACAGCTGGAGCATGCGTCACGAAAACGCGAAGACGTTCCGCGGCATGATCACGTGGGCGGGAAGCGGAACCGGGCCATCAATGGCGCCGGGCAGCTACAAGGTGAAGTTGACCGCCGGCAGCAACGCGCCGGTGATGTATGACTTCGTGGTGCGGCCAGACCCGCGCTCGCCGGCAACCGACGCAGACTTGGTCGAGCAGACGCGTATGGCCTTGCAGGTGCGCGATCGCATTACGGCGGCGAATCAGGGCGTGATCGAAATTCGCAATCTCAAGCGTGAGTTGACCGATCGCGATGCCAAGATGACGGCGGTGGCGTCGTTTGGCCCGCTGTCCAAGCGCTTCGCCGATAGCCTCCGCGTCGTCGAAGACTCGCTCTATCAGACGAAGAACCAAAGCGGGCAGGATCCGCTTAACTTCCCGATCCGGCTCAACGATCAGTTGGGCGGCTTGCTCAGTTTTGTGGCCGGTGGCGAACGTCGTCCACCCAAGCAGGCGTATGATGTGTTCAACGTGCTATCGCCAAAGCTCACGGGAGAGCTGACCAAGCTTGAGCGCATCATCCTGCGCGACTTGCCGATGGTGAACGCGGCGCTCAAGGCCGCCGGTCAACCGGAGATCGGACGGTCCAAGGTCGAACCGCCCGGAGCTCCGGCTCGTCCCACGGCTGCCTTCGTGCCGGAATAGCGAGACAGCACAGACACGCGTCGATCGGATTCGCCTCCGGTCGACGCGTTGTCGTTTCAGGGACGGCGAGACTTGTGTGCCCTGATCGTCAGGGTACCATGTGATGCATGGTGTTCTCCTTTCCGCGCCTCGCCGGAGCCAGTCTGGGCGCGCTGATGTTCCTCGCGTCCTGCCTCCCAATGCGGAGCGCGCCGCCTATACCGTCAACGGGCGGCAGCGGCGCCGAGCGCCCCTTGGCGCGGCGTCTCGTGCTGGCACTCGATGGCATCGACTATCGCGATGTCGAGGCTGCACGAGCCAGGGGACTGTTCGTCGGCTTTCGCGCGCCGAGTCGGCTCATCTCCACATTCCCGTCCATAAGCGACGTGGCGTGGCATGACATCATGGGTGTGCTGCCGCCGGCCGGGTACCAACGGGTGTACTACAGTTCGCGACTGAACACCGTGGTCGGCGATGCGCTCGATGCCATTCGGCCCATCGAGTACGAGCGTCGCATGGACCTGGCGTTCGACACCAAATGGCATCACCTGGGTGCGTACCTGATTTCCAATCGGGTCGCCCGACGTGAGGTGGATACGGACGTGCGGGAGTTTCTCAAGCGTGATGGTCGGCCGACGATCTACGCCTACAACGTTGGCCCGGACGCGCTGCAGCATACGCGTGGAGATCTGAATCGCTACCTCGAGCATCTCGATCGTCGTCTGACTGCGTTGCAAGACAGCTACGTCAATCGTACCGGGCGCCTGCTGGAAATCGTGATCCTGTCTGACCACGGGCACAATCGCGCGACCTCCGCGCAGTTCCTGCCGGTGGTGGAGTTGCTCGCGTCGGCCGGATTTCGGACGACCAAGTCACTGATGTCACCCACCGACGTGGCGTTCAGTGTCGATGGTGTGACCACGGGCTTTGGCGTGTTCTGTTCGCCGGATTCAGCATCACGCGTGGCATCGGTGCTCGCCGCCATGGATGGCGTGGATGCCGTGACGTTCCGTGAGCCCGACGGGCGCATTTTTGTTCGCGCCGATACGGCGCTGGCCGAAATCACGTGGCGCGGTACGGGCGAGGCGACCGAGTATGGCTATCGCCCAGTGGTCGGCGACCCATTGCAATACGCACCGATTCTGAACCGTATGCGGTACGATGGCGCTGTCACCGCGGGTGAGTACGCCAGTGCGGCGGTCTGGCTGCGCTACACCGCGAGCGAAGCGTTCCCGGCGGCGCTCTCGCGTATCGTGCGCGGGCATCTTGCCATCACCTTGAATCCGGCGCCGGTGCTCGTCTCGTTGAATGACAAGGTCCGGGTCGGTCTTGGCGCGGCGTCGGTGGCCAACAAGATGCGCCCATTGGGAGGCACGCATGGCGCGCTGAGCGCTACCAACTCTCTCGGCGTGGTGATGAGCAACTTCGTGGACACGCACGATGATGTCACAGCGACCGTGCGACATCAGTTTGGCGGATTCAACGATCTGTTTGATCCGCAAACCGAGAAGTCCGCGATCAAACCCACCACGGTTGGTCTCCTGCGATCCGACCGTTGGAGTGGGTTTGCTGTGGCTGAGCTGCCAGCCACACTCGCTGCAGTTCCCGATTCAACACCGCTGCTGGTGATCTCGCTGTCCAACAGTGACCATCAACGGGTGCGCGCCACCACACGGGTGCGCGTGGAGATTCGTCAAACCAGTCCGCGTGCAGCACCGAGTGATGTCGGCTCGGTGAGTCGCTGGACAACAACGGAATGGGCGAGTTCCGCTGACGGTCGCACGCTGGCGCTTCCGGTCACGCAGTTGTTGGTCACGCGGCTTACGCCGTCCGCCGAGTACGGCGTGCGCGTGCTCTTCGAGGAGACGGTTGATTCGACGCGATCCAATCGATCGGCGGACATCCGAGCGGTCGGACGAACGACCATTCGCACGGACGCCCGAGGCACG
>JANNEV010000269.1:0-2758 GCA_031379145.1 Gemmatimonadaceae bacterium | reverse complement strand
CTCTGCGGCACAGAACCGGAACATCTCGGCGGTGAGCGCCATCGACGGCGCCGGCGGATAGATGTACGTGCCGCGGGCGATGTACTCCTTCAGGATGTCATTCTGCACCGTTCCCGACAGCGCCGCGCGAGCTATCCCCCGCTCTTCCGCCACCACGATGTACATGGCCAGCAATGTCGACGCCGTTGCATTGATAGTCATGCTCGCCGAAACCTTCTCCAGCGGAATGGCGTCGAGGAGGACGTGCATGTCCTCCACGGTATCAATGGCCACGCCCACCCGTCCCACTTCACCCGCCGCGCGCGATGCATCGGAGTCGATACCCATTTGCGTGGGCAGATCGAAGGCCACCGACAGCCCTGTCTGGCCCGCATCGAGCAGAAGCCGGAACCGCTCGTTTGTCGCGGAGGCCGAGCCGAAGCCGGCGTACTGTCGCATGGTCCAGAGCCGCCCCCGATACATCGTAGGCTGCACGCCCCGTGTGAACGGAAACACCCCGGGATCGCCAAGATCGGCGGCGTAGTCGATGGACACATCGGCAGGCCGCACCACTACGGGAACGGGAATGCCGGACGGCGAGAGGCGTTCGGAGGAGGTCATGCCACAAAATAACGACGGCGCCGCCGCGAGGAGCGACGACGCCGCGTGTCCGGCACAGGACCGTGCGGCTAGGCCTGAGCTACGTCAACCGCACGTCGGCGATAGTTCGCATACGGTGGCTCGCTCGGCGCGAACTCCGCGACAGTCTCCACTTCGGCTTTGCTGCCGAGGTACAGCGGCGTTCGCTGATGCAGTTCGGTTGCCTCTACATCCATGATGCGACGGTGACCGTCGGTGGCGAGGCCGCCCGCCTGCTCCGCGATGAAGGCGAGCGGGTTCGCTTCGTACAGCAAGCGAAGCTTGCCACGCTGCGACTTCTCGTTCGCCGGATAGCAAAAAACCCCGCCGCCAAGAAGGTTGCGGTGAAAATCCGCCACGAGCGAGCCGACATAGCGCACATTCAGCGGCTTGCGAACGCCATCGAGCCCGCGATAGCGGCGCATGAGGGCCTTCGTGTGATCGGGCCAGTCCTGTTCGTACGCGTCGTTCACCGAGAGATATCTTGCACGATCCGGAATACGGATGTTCGGATGGGACAACAGGAACTCTCCGATCGACGGATCCAAGGTGAATCCATGCGCCCCCTGCCCCGTGGTATACACGAGCATGGTGCTCGACCCGTAGATGACATAGCCCGCCGCCACCTGACGACGTCCCGGCTGCAGCATGTCTTCCATTTCGCCACGCGCGCCGCGTGTGATCTTGCGGTACACCGAGAAGATCGTGCCCACCGGCACGTTCACGTAAATGTTGGATGACCCGTCAAGCGGATCAAACAACAGCACGTACTTGCCGTTTCGGAATCCCTCCGGAATATGGATGAGATCAGGCTCTTCCTCGGACGCCATTGCACAGAGTCGACCGCCATGATCGAACGCCTTGACGATGATCTCGTTGGCGATGACGTCGAGCTTCTGCTGCACCTCTCCCTGCACATTGGTGTCGCTGGTCGCACCGAGAATATCGACCAAGCCGGCACTCCGCACCTTGTTCGCGATCATCTTTCCCGCGAGCGCCATGTCGTACAGGATTCCAGACAACTCTCCCGTCGCGTCCGGGAACGCTCGTTCCTGCTCGATGATGAAGCGCTCGATGGTGACGACGGAAGTGGCGGTGTGCTTGACCACGATCAGACTCCTCGGAACGGGAGGTCCGGCATGCCGATCTGCGCATCGGGCAGTGATGACGCGGCGGCGGACGGGGCGGGATTGGACGAACCAGACATCATCGCGAACGCGGCAAACGCGTTCGCCTCATGCTCGAAGCAATTGTGCGCGTAGCCTCGCCGCAAGCTCTCCCACAGGTATCGAATGGGAAAGCCCCTGACGCGCTGAAACTGACGAACATGGGCGACCTCGTGCAAGAGCAGCGCCGGATCGAGTGGCGCGTGGGGAGCCAGAAAAACAGTGCGGCCGAGGGCGATGCCCAGCACGCTCCGTTGTCCCAGCGCCCACCCCCCGAGGCGCGGCGGCACCCCACCTCGACGCCAGAAGGCGGCGCCAAGTTCCGGATGACGCGTCAGCAGCGCCGACGGCAACTCCGTGCGGCGACCGATGATCGGGGCCACCAGCCCGCCAAGCAGCCGCCGAAGAACCCTTCGGCACCACGCGGCGCGCGAGTTCAGCACCGGGGGGCCTGAGAGCGACCCGAACAGGTGACTTGATTGTGGGTTGCTGAAGAGATCGTCCATGTCTGCCCGCGTGTCGTCGCCTGAATCTGCTGACCGTTCGTGGAAATCACGACGTTGCCATCTCGATCGGTGCGCAACAGGGGAACGCCTCGTGCGCCGAACGACGCCAGTACTTGAGGCGAGGGATGGCCATACCGATTACCCGCGCCAAGTGAAATCAGCCCAAGGCGAGGCTGAACCGCATTCAGGAAACCTGGCGTGGAACTGGTGCGACTTCCGTGATGGCCGACCTTCAGGACGTCTGCGCGAAGCAACGCCGGGTGGACGTGCTCCAGCATCCACTGTTCCTCTTCGCCCTCCGCGTCTCCGGTGAGCAAGAACGCGACGCGTCCATAGCTGACGCGGAGCACCACCGACGTCTCGTTGGCATCCGATTGTCGAGCGGTCCATGTGGAGTCCGGTGCGAGCACCTCGAAGGACACGCCGTCCAGTCGCATGGCATCACCTGGCTGCACGCGCTGCCACGGG
>JANNEV010000253.1:0-4142 GCA_031379145.1 Gemmatimonadaceae bacterium | reverse complement strand
TCGAGTACGTGCGAGACGGGGCGCGCGTAGCGGACCTCGCGCCAGGCAACGTGGGCTACGCGCGACTCGGCGCGCAGTGGCTCTTCTGAGGAATCCGCCGCACAGCGACGCCCTATCGCACCTTCATGATCAAGCCGTTATGCGCTTTGATCACACCGGCGCGGAGGATGTCCAGGCCGTTCTCCCAGCAATACAGACCCATCTGCCGCATATCCATGAGTTCGCGATAGCCGTGATTCATGAAGTCGGACATGATGTTGTAGTAGATGCGCGTCTTGAACTGATTGCGGGGCGTGGTCATCACGACGTACCCGCCGGGCTTGAGGAACCGCCGGTGCATCTCGATGCACTCAGCCTTGTGTGAATCGGGAAAATGCTCCAGCAGGCCGATGCTCACCACGACATCGAACTCGCGGCCGTACTTGAGGTCACGAATGTCCGCCACCTCGAAGCTGATGGGCATCTCGTCGCGGTACCACACCCGCGAATGACCAGTGGCAGGGTCCACACCAAGAAACGGATAGTTGAGCGGGAACTTGCCGAACCGATCGGTGGCGCAGAATGCGTCGTAGTCCACCAGCACGATTTCCCCGCCGGGATACATGGCCGCGATCTGCATTGCTTCGTAGCCATCAGCCGCGCCAAGAAACAGGATACGCGGCTTCTTGACGTCCATACCCGCAAAGAGCGCGCGCTTCCCGCGTGGATCCCACACGGCATCTTCCACACGCATGACCTTGTTCCAACCGGCTAAGCGCACCATGTCCTCAAGCGCGTGTTGGGCCTCATGCAGGTCGAAGTGCGTAAGTGAGTGCGTGAGCGTGGCTCGCGCCTGCTGCTGTGCGTCGGGCACATCGGTCAGGAAGAACTGGTGGAACGCCGTATTGAACAGCCGCCAACCGTCGAGGATGGGTAGCGGTGTGCCGTGCGCGCGCTCGTAGTCACGGCGCGCCTGCGACCATCGCTCCGTGCGATACGGACGTCCCACCTGCGCCCATGACAGCGCCGACCAGTTGGTTGCGCCGGCGTCCACGAACATGTCCGGCACTTGGTCGCGCGTATCGATGACGAACTGCGGCGTCAGCTCATGATGCCCGATGGCGTGTCGGGCGCCACGTGACTGCCCCCAGGCACCATCGGTTGGCGCCGGGAAGGCTCGGCCTGCGGCGGTTTGCGCCCGCGGCTCTGGGGAAACGAGAGTAGCCATGCCTTCACGATGCGCGTTGCAGGCCGTCAGCGCCAGCCACCGTACGCGGGCGCCCGAACCGCCGCCTCAGGACAGGCCGAACTCCTCGCGCGCGAGACGGTTGGCACTCGACTGCCTGGAGGCGAGGTCCGATTCCGACAGCGACTCCGAGACGGGGACATGCGTGGCCGCCAGCGCAGCCTCGCGGCGTTCCACCAACGCCCAGAACTCGCCACCATCGGGCCCTGGCCCGTTGTCCGGCGGCAACAAGGCGTACATGGCCTTGTACATCATGGAAAAAGCCCAGAACAGCGACAGCATGTCCGGCAGCACCAGCACGATGCGGGTGATCGCATTGACGTTGGCCACCTGATCATTGAACGCGGGCGTGTTGAACGGCGCGACGACGATACGAAGGTTGATGACGTAGTTCACCAGGCCGGCGCCCAGGTTCGTGGCACCGATGATCAGCGCAGCACGGCGCAGCGACGACGTGACACTCGGTTCGTCCATCAGGCGATCCAACGCCGCTTCTCGCTCCGGCGTGTCAGGCCCCAGTCCCTGAAAGGCGATGGCGCGCGTGACCGGTCGAGCCATGAACGCCGAGCCACCAAACACCAGCACCGCCACCAGATAGCTGGCACTGTCCTTGAAGGCGAACATCGCGCCGGACACGTACCAGAACGCCAACGCCCCCCGCATGATCGCGGAGAAGCCGCTGTAGCTGGAGATGAAATTGAAACGCCGAGTGATGACGAACAGGTCGAGCAGCACCCACACCACCGGCACGAACGCCGCCACCAGGTACGCCGGAAGCGTACCGATGATTGCGGTGCCGTACTTGAGGATCACGACCGGTGCGATGGCACCGATCAGGATGTCCAACGTGAGCTTGATCGACTTCGACATGAGCGCGCGGAGAAATCAGGCGTCCGATCCCGGCAGGGTCCGGAGCGGCGACCTGCAATGTACCCGGTTGGGAGTCTCGGCACCCCATCGATGCCGCTGATGCGCGCTGATGCCCCTTGATGCCCTTGAATGCCTGTTCATTCCCCACGCATCACAAGGGTGCTGGGCCTTAGCTCCACCCGCCGCACGCGGTCCGACTATGGACGTATCAGGGTCGGTGCCACGCGATTGTTCGACCGCTCGCGATCGAGTTTCCGGACCATCGGATCTACCTCCAGCCAGGCAGGCTTCGCCGTAAGCTCAAGCGACAGGTGAATCCGTCCCCCCTCGGCCCGCGCCTGCCCTCGATACAGCACGGGTGAGCCCTCCCCCTCGCCGGTCACCAGCAGCTCCACCATTGTCCCGCTGGCCGGCGCGGAGCGTTCAGTTCCGTCGGCAGACACTATCCGATCAACACGAATGACCGCGCCGAGGTGATAGCCACCGCGTACCGGCCAGGCCCACGCTGAGTCCGCGCGCACGTCGTAGAGCACGCGCTCGCCAAACCATTCGTCCACCAGCGCCTTGTCCTCCGGTGACCTCGCAGCGTCGCGCAGTCGGCGCTGCAGGTCGACGGCGGTGGCGGCACCTCGTGGCCCTTCCTCGTCGGCCGCGAACGCCGCCAGAACCCGCGTGAGTGTGGAATCGCCAAGCACCGGTCGCAGGGCATTGAAGGCGAGCGCGCCTTTGCCGTAGTACAAGTACGATTCGTCGGTGGTCTCACGCAGCAAGGGCTCTCCGCTCACATCGTCGGCGCGTCCGTTGAGATAGCGATCAAGATCGAACGCGAGAATGGGCGCGACGGCCTGCTCGCCGTGCAGCGAGGCCACGACCAACTGCTCGGAGTACTTGGCCAACGATTCCACCAACAGCGTCGCTCCCGTCACGTTGAGTGGGTCCACGCGGTGTCCCCACCACTGGTGCGCCACCTCATGCGCCACCCGTCGCGTGACCAGATCCACATGCTCCGGACGCGCATCCGCCAGCATGCCGCGGTCCTCGGTGAAGTAGAGCACACCCGACGCCGCGAACGCGCCGAACGGCCATCCCGACGGGATCTCGGCCATCCGCAACACAGTGTTTGGATACGCGCCGAATCGCTCGCCCAGCACTGACAACGCGCGTTGCGCCGCCACCATCATGCGATCGACGTTCCGACTGTGCGTGGGGTGATGCCACACCTCCAGCTGCACCCCATTCTGCGTGGCCCGCTTCACCACATAGCGAGCAGACGCAACCGCGAAGGTCGGCGTCATGGGCTCCGTCACGGAGTACGTGATGAACCGGCGACCCTGTGCGGTCCACTCCCGCTCGGCGCGACCCGGTCCCACCACGTGCTGATCCGGCGCTGTGGAGACCGTCGCGCGGAGCGTCATCCAGGTCAGCGATTGCCCGCTGCGACGTGCCTCACGCGTGAGCGAGTCGATGGCCGCCACACCGCCATAGCGTTGCGTTGGATCGGAGAGACCAGCACGAGCGCGCGCGCGCATATCGTCCTCTTCGTAGCTGGGACGATACCCGACCGTCGGCATCAACATCGTGGAAGTGAGATAACTGCCGTTCTCGGCGACGTCGGCATCACCGGCATCCAGACGAACGCCGCCGCGATTGATGGCATACGAATAGTCCAGACGACGCGATGCACCGGGCAACAGTGGCTGCTCCAGCGCAAACAGCCACGCGCCGAAGCGTGCGTCGTGCGACAACAGCCGAGCATTGCCAAGCTGCACCGTGGCACCGACCACATCTCGGCGCGTCATGATCCAGATGGAATCGATCGCCTGCAAGCGGCGATTCTCCAGCCAAAGCGCACCACGCACAGACGCCGATCGCTGTTCGGGCATGAGGTCAACCGCCAGCTCTGCCGCGACAATACTGGGTTGCGGAAGCGACGCGACGTGCCGATACGCGCGCTCGTAGTCCACACGCCAGCGTGCGAGCGATGCGTCGGTCTCCCGCGGCGTACGCACCATCGTCTGATACACGATGGCACCGGAGGCGCTCACCG
>JANNEV010000209.1:0-1979 GCA_031379145.1 Gemmatimonadaceae bacterium | reverse complement strand
CGCTGGAAGACGCGCCGTTTTATGCACGCTCGGTGGTCAGCGCCACGCTGCTGGGGCAGCCGGTGAAGGCGGTGCACGAGAGCCTGTCGCTCGACCGTTTCAGCGCGCCCTGGGTTCGGATGCTGTTGCCGTTTCGGATGCCGCGGCGGGGGTGAGCGCCGCTTGCGCTGCCGCCTTCGCGCGGTCTTTTTCCTTCTCGCGCCGCAGCGTGTGCAGCTCCCACAAGCCCCAGGCGATCGGCACGCCGAAGCCGAGGAAGATTTCAAGCGCGATCGGCGTCGACATCGCCGTGCGTCAGGCCGCGCGGTGCATGACTCCCTCGCCCCTCTGGGGAGAGGGTTGGGGTGAGGGGTCGCGTGATGGCACAACGGAGGTTCGCCTGCCCTCAGCCCCACATTCTCCTAGAGGAAGAGGGAGCAAGACAAACCGACGCGCCTGCTCCCGCTCGGACAGGCGCTCGAACAGATCGAGCACCCAGACCGCGCGGCCGGGAATGTCCCACCACGGCGGCTCTTGCGGGGTGCGTGACGCGGCGTGCAACGTATGCGGCGCGGCTGTCGTCAGCACCCGCAGCGACCCCGCCACCGCCTCGACCAGAAAGCGCGTCGCTGCGAGCGGTAGCGCCGCCGGGCCGGCCGGCGCCGCGCTGATGTGCAGCAGCGCGCGCGCCAGCAGACGTGCCTTGCGCGAAGGCGGCACCACGGCACGCTGGTTCACCGAATCGAGCCCGCGGCGCGCCACTTCATGGCCGATGTCGGCATACAAAAAGCGCGCGGCGTTGATGCCGGCGCGACACGACATCGGCAACTCGGCCACGCCCGCATCGACCCGCGCATACAGCGCATCGGCCTCGCGCAACAGACGCTGCACGACCGACGCGAGCGAGGCATTGAAGACCGGCCGCGCGAGCCACGCGTCCGGGTTGATACCGGCCTCACGCAGCCATTGGCGCGGGAGGTAAACGCGGCCCAGGCGCGCGTCTTCACCCACGTCGCGCGCGATGTTCGAGAGCTGCATCGCCACCCCCAGATCACAGGCCCGCGCGAGGCCGGCAGCGCTGCGCACGCCCATCAGCAGGGCCATCATCGCGCCCACCGTGCCGGCCACGCGCGCGGCATACGCGTGCAACTCGTCGAGGGTTTCGTAGCGGCGGCCCTGGGCGTCCCACTCGAAGCCATCGAGCAGGGCCTCGGGAATCAGGCGCGGGATGTCGAAGCGCGCGACCACGTGCGCCAAAGCGCGGTCGGCCGCCAGCGGCATCGGCCGGCCCTGGTAGACACGCGCCAGCCGCTCGCGCAGCCGCTCGACCGCGTCGCAGGGCGCGCCGCGGTCATCGACCGCGTCGTCGGCCGCGCGACAGAACGCATACAACGCGCAGGCCGGCTCGCGCACCCGCCGCGGCAGCAACAACGAGGCCGCGAGAAAGGTGCGTGAGCCGTTGCTCAGTTGTTGGCGACAGGCGGCGAGGTCGGCACGGGCCGCGTCGTCGTGCAAGGCACGCTCAAGCGGCTGCGGAGCGGGTGGCGAGAGTGTCTGCATGGGGTACTACCGTGTCCAGAACGCGGGCGGATGAAAGCACGCCGGGCAAGCCGGCACCGGGGTGGGTGCCAGCCCCGACGAGATAGAGCCGATCAACTTCTTCACTGCGGTTGTGCGGCCGGAACCAGGCGCTTTGGGTGAGCACCGGCTCCAGCCCGAAGGCCGCACCGCGGAACGACGACAGGCGGTCCTGAAAGTCCTGCGGCGTGAGCAGGTGCGAGGTGACGATCTCGTCGGCAAGGCCCGGCAACAGCGTCGCCTGCAAATGCTGCTGGAGCTTCAGCCGATACGGCTCGGCCGTGACGCGCCAGTCGGTCCCGCTCTCCAGATGCGGCACCGGCGAGAGCACATAAAAGGTGTCGCAGCCGGGCGGCGCGAGCGACGGGTCGGTGGCGGTGGGGCGGTGCAGGTAGAGGCTGAAGTCGTCGGCCAGCAGCTTG
>JANNEV010000163.1:0-2700 GCA_031379145.1 Gemmatimonadaceae bacterium | reverse complement strand
CAAGCCCGACAACATCCTGCTGTCGGCTGGCCACGCCATCGTGGTCGACTTCGGCATTGCCAAAGCGGTGGGCCTGTCGCGCGACAACGCCACACTCACATCGGCTGGCACGTCACTCGGGACACCGGCCTACATGGCGCCCGAGCAGGCCGCGGGCGAAGACGACGTGGATCACTGCGCCGACATCTACGCGGTCGGCGCCGTGTTGTTCGAAATGATCACCGGCGCGCCGCCTTTTACCGGCACGTTCCAGCAGGTCGTGCTGGCAAAGATGGCGAAGGATGCGCCAGCGCTCGTGACGCGAGCAGCGGTTGCATCACCAGCGCTCGCGCAACTCGTGGCGCGCTGCCTCGCGCGCGACCCCGCGCAGAGACCGGCAACGGCCGAGGCGCTGCTCAATGAACTGCGCGCGCTCATGCAGCCAAGCACGAACGACGTGCAACGCCAGTCGCGCACCACACGCATCGGCGCCGCGGCTGCACTGGTTGTCGTTGCCGTCGTCGGCCTGCTGTTCGTGCGAGACCGACGCGCACGTTGGGTGCGCGAGACTGCGGTGCCGGAGATTGCGCGTTTGGTGGAGGCCGACCAGCTCGACTCGGCCTTCGCGCTGGCGGAACGCGCCGAGTCGCGCGCGCCGGGCGATTCCGTGTTGGCGACGGTGTGGGGTGGCATTGCGTTGACACAACGCTTCCTGAGCGAGCCCGCTGGTGCGACGGTCACCCGTGCCGCGCTGAATGACACCACCCGTTGGATTCCCGTAGGCACGACGCCCACTGAGCCGATGCGCATTCCGAAGAATGCATGGTTCTATCGCTACACACTGCCGGGATATCGCCCCGTGACGGTGATGGGCGCGCGACTCGGTGGCAGCTATGCGCCCATTCCGAGTCCGGTCGCGCTGCAGAAAACGAGTGATCCCGATTCCAGCATGGTGCTGCTACGCGGCAAACGGTTGGTAGGCACGCTGTACGGACTGTCGTCCACCGACACCCTCGACCTCGCCGACTTCCTGATGGACAAGCTCGAGGTCACGAATGCGCAGTACAAGGCGTTTGTGGATGCCGGCGGTTACACCGACGCACGCTGGTGGGATTCCACGATCGTGCGCGACGGGCGAGCGATCGCGCATGCCGATGCGATGACGCAATTCATCGATGCCACCGGGCGACCCGGTCCCGCCACGTGGGAAGGCGGCGCCCCCAAGCCCGGGACCGAAGAGTTGCCCGTGAGTGGGGTGAGCTGGTTCGAAGCACGCGCCTACGCGCGGTTTGCGCGAAAGGAGCTGCCCACGGTGCTCGAATGGAACGCCGCCGCCATTCCCGAGGCCGCGCGCTGGGTGGTGCCCAACGGGCGGTACAACACCGACAGTCCCGCACGCGGCGGCGCCGCGCTCGGCGTGAGCCCGCGCGGCATTTTCGATATGGCGGGCAATGTGCGAGAGTGGACCGCCAACGCGCGCGAACCGGGCAGTCGCTACATCTTGGGCGGCGGGTTTTCCGATCCCGCGTACCTGTTCAACGAGGTGTACGCGCAGCCCGAGTTCGATCGTTCGGCGATCAACGGCATTCGCCTTGTACGCCGAGTCGCTGCCGCGCCAGATCTGGCACGGGCGCAGGCGCCCATTCCGCGCACCGGGCGTGATGCCGTGAACGCCGTGCCGGTGGATGACGCTACGTTTCGCGGCTTCCTCGCCCTGTATGACTACGACAAAACGCCGCTCAATTCGACCGTCATGTCGCGCGATAGCACACCCGTCGACTGGATCCGCGAAGACATCACTTTCGATTTACCGGCGGCCAAGGGGCGCATGACCGCCGTGCTCTTCTTGCCCAAGCGCATCAAGCCGCCGTATCAGACGATTGTCGTGTGGCCGGCATCAGACGTGTTCTTCCTGCGCGACACGCGTCGGCTTTCCATGAGCTTCGTGGACTATCTCGCGCGCAGCGGGCGCGCCGTGGTGTACCCGATCTACGAACACACCTACGGTCGCGGCACCGCCTTGGGCGCCGATGTGCCATCGGTGAGTATCGCCCATCGGGATCAGGTGGTGCGATGGGTGACCGAGATGCGACGGTCCATCGACTACGCGTTCGCTCGCCCCGACATCGACACCACGCGACTGGCGTACGTGGGCACCAGCTGGGGCGCGCGCAATGGTGGGACGGCGCTTGCCATCGAACCACGCATCCGTACGGCCATTCTCAACGTGCCGGGCATCAACGCAAGCGCGGTCCGTCCAGAAGAGGACCCGGTCAACTTTCTCCCGCGCATTCGCATGCCGGTGCTGATGCTCAGTGGTCGCTACGACAGCGTCTTCCCGTACGAGTCGTCACAAGTGCCGTTTCTGCGATTGCTCGGTTCTCCATCCGGCGCGAAAAAGCAGGTGCTCTTCGAAGGCGGACACTTCCTGCCGCGCAACCTGTGGGTGTCGGAATCCACGCGCTGGCTGGACCAGCAGTTGGGGACGGTGAATCGGCAGTGAGCCACGCCAACGACGTCATACGCCGATTGGCGGTTGCCCTGGCCGACCGCTACCGCCTCGACCGCGAACTCGGCGCCGGCGGCATGGCCACCGTGTATCTCGCGCACGATCTCAAGCACGACCGCGACGTCGCGATCAAGGTGCTGCATCCGGATCTCGGTGCGGCACTCGGCGGTGAACGGTTTCTCTCCGAGATCCGCACCACCGCGCGTCTGCAG
>JANNEV010000159.1:0-7166 GCA_031379145.1 Gemmatimonadaceae bacterium | reverse complement strand
CCGTCAATCTGAATGTTGTTGAACCGATTGTTCTGGCCCGCTGCCGAAATGCGACCGTCCTGCGACACGTTGACCTGCGGCGTGTTTCGGATAAGGTCTGTGATATCGCGGTTGAGCGTCGGCAGGCGCCGCACCAGCGTGTCCGACAAGACCGTCTGCGCGCCCTGACGGGTGGCGCTGAAATCCGCGGTGGTTGCCGCAACTTGCGTGACCACCGTATTCAAGCGCACGGCCTGCTCGCGAACGACGAAGTCCAATGGCGTGGTTTGCGTGAGGCTCACGACCACGTCCGACTTCGTTTCCGGCGCGAAACCGATGAGGCGCACGGTGACGGTGTACCGACCGACCTCAAGATTGGGAATGAAGTAGCGTCCGTTGTCACGGGTCAGCTGTCCGGCCCGCGCCCCGTTGGACACGTTGGTGACCTGCACCTGTGCATTGGGCACCGGTGCACCCTTTTCGTTTCTCACCACGCCACCGATCGCGCCCGTGGTCGTTCCCTGCGCCCGCGCCGATGTTGAAAGCCCGAGCGACAGGCTTGCTGCAGCGATGACACACGCAAGCCAACGATGATTACGCATATGAATAGAGATACCCGTGAGGAATCAGGAAACTGGTCCCGTCGCATGAGGCGACGAAGCGAGGAATGCGATGACCAGCAGAAAGCTTACCCGTAACCAGCAGCGCAATCAACGCGGGCAAGAGCGCCGACCGGTCGCGGACCGATCTGTTGGCCGCACCGTCCACGCTGCCAGTACAGGAACAACACAGGAGCAGAATCCGTCAGCGCGTCAGCACCTGCTTCGAAATCCGTTGCCGATTCGTGACCGATTCTTAACGCGCCCGCCGCCCCACGGTGGCGTAAAACACCGGAATACCCAGCGCGATGACACCGAGCACGCCAAGTGTGCCCCAGCGCTGCCCGGGATCCAGCAGCGCGTTGACCAGCAGGAAGAGCACGGCCGCGCAAAACAGCGCCGGTACGAGCGGATACAGCGGCGTACGCATTGGAGGGTTCCAGTCCGGACGCTTCCTCAGCTTGAAGATTGCGCCGATGCTCAGGATGTAGAACACGAGAGACGCCGTCACAAAGATGTCCGCCAGCTGCTCAAAGGTCCGAAGCAGCACGAAGGCAATACCGATGGTGGCCGTCATCAGGATGGCAACGTAGGGCGTATGGAACTTCGGATGTACGGCGGCCACCTGCTTGAAGAACAACCCGTCGTCCGCCATCGCAAAGAAAATGCGAGGTCCGGTGAGCAACGACCCGTTCACCGAGCCGAAAGTGGACAGCAGCACGGTAATCGCCACGAGGGTCACCCCCGTCGGACCAACAAGCCGCTCCGCGACGTCCGCGGCCACCAGACGCGCACCGCGAATCTCCTCGACCGACAACACGGAGAGATAGGCGACGTTGGCCAGCAGATAGATCAGGATGATGGCCAACGTTCCGATAATGATGGCCTTGGGCAGCGTGCGCCGAGGGTCCGACACCTCGCCGGCCACCTTGGACACGTCTCCCCAGCCGTCAAAGGCCCAGAGCACCGAGACGAGCGCAAGCCCGAACGCCGAGACGGAGAAGCTTCCGGGCGGTGCCATCGGGGTGAAGTGACCGCCCGTCTTGGGCAAGCCTAGAATGAGGGCCAACAGGACGATGATCATCAGCCCGCCGTACTTCGCCACTGTCGTGAAGTTCTGGACCAGCGCCCCCCATCGGAGCCCCACGACATTAATGACCGCCATCAGCGCCAACGTGGCAGCGGCGATCCAATGCGCGTAGGTATCGTACGGCGCGATTGCCGGATTGTAACCCAACCCGCGTAAGGCATACTCGGCGAACGTAGTCGATATCCCCCCCAGAGCCGCCGCGCGAATGAGCGTCAGCTCCGACCACCCGTACAGGAAGGCGGGAAGTCTGCCCCACGCTTCTCGGATGTAGACGAAGTAGCCGCCGGTCTTGGGCATCGCTCCGGCCAGCTCGGCCAACGTGAGGGCACCGCACAGCGAGAACAGGCCGCCCATGGCCCACACACTCAGTAGCGGGAGCGGCCCAGGAAGCTTGTCGGCGATGCCCGCCGGCGAACGGAAGATTCCGGACCCGATGGTCGTTCCCACGAGCACGGCAATGGCACTGAACAGGCCAAGCTGACGCGGGAGGGCCGTGCCGGTCGCGGCGGAACCGTTGGTACTACTGGAGTCGTTGGAAGGCATAGCGGGCAATGGTACTGCCCGAGACAGCGTCCCGCACCCCGCGGCTCGCCCGGGCCTACAGCACCACGACCTACTTCCGCTAGTTTTCCCCACCATGTCACCAGCGTTTCGCGACGGACTCTTCTGGGTCGCCGTCGCCAGTTGCGCAGTATCGCAACTCTTCATCCTCCGTGCGGTTCTGCGGGTGCTTCCGTCCACCGATGCGTCCGCCGAGCCTTCCGGCGTTCCGTCGCCCAACCGCACGCAGGAAATCGTCTGGGCGATCCTGCCGGCGGCCCTGCTCGGCGCCGCCTTTTTCGGTGCGTGGCGGGCCATGCATCCCTCGGTCACCCTATGACGTTAGCTCCTACCTTGCCCCCCACGCCCGTCCGACGCGCCGCATACGTGGCCTTGGGCGTCGCGCTCGTCCACATCGTCTTCGGCGCCATCGTACGGATTTCGGGATCGGGCATGGGCTGCGGTGAGAACTGGCCGAAGTGCTACGGCTACTGGTTCCCGCCATTCGAGCGCATGGACCTCGTCATCGAGGTCATGCATCGCTACCTCGCCATCGCGTTGTTCGTGTCAATCGCGGCACTCGTCGCCGCCACCTACCGGTATCGCGAGACCCCTTCCGTGAGTGGACCGGGCAGCGTCGCCAACAGTGCGCGCCTCGCCCTGGGCCTCTGGTTCGCCCCCGCACTCTTCGGGGCTGTGACGGTGTTCACCGGAAACCCCGCGTGGGCCACCGTCGTGCATAAGCTGCTCGCGGCATCGTTGATCGCCGTGTTGGCCGCATCAACCATTCGAGCTGGCGGCCTGGGCGGCGCGAGCATTCTGTCTGCGCGCAACAGCGGTAAGGCGGTGGGTGGCGCTCTGGCCGCCACCGTGCTCGCATTGCTCGTGGTGGTGCTGGGCGGACTGACGGCAAAAATCCCGGACGCCGCCATCGCCTGCGCGGGATTCCCCCTCTGCGGCGCTGGCTCCCTCGGTGGCGGCGCGCAGCACGTGCAGTTGACGCACCGGATTCTGGCGTACGTGTTGGTGCTGCACCTCGCGTCGCTGCCGTTCCTGTTTCGCAAACGTTCTGAACCGTCCGTGGTGACTCGTGCGGCGTGGCTCGGGCTGGGCCTCGGTGCGTTGCAGGTGGTGTGGGCCGCGTGGATGGTCACTGGCGGCTTCCCGTCCGTGGTGCGCTCCCTGCACCAGGCCACGGGCATTCTTATTTGGGTGACCGCGTTCACGATGCTCTACCTGGCTCGGATTGCAGCGGGCCGTACCGTGGTGGCCCCGCAGCGCGCGGCGAACGGCGTCGGCTCCCGTGAGCCGTCCGCGGCTGGCGCGGGCCTGAGCGCGCCCGAGGTGGCACGCTGATGGCGGTCGCGAATGACGTCGCGCCCAAACTCGTAGCCGCGGAGCCCACGCTCTCCCGCGATCTCATTGCGCTGACGAAGCCGCGCATCATTTCGCTGCTGCTCGTCACAACGATCGCGCCGATGTACGCCGCCGGCTCGCCGACGTGGCTGCAGGTGTTGCTCGTGACAGTCGGCGGCTATCTGATGGCCGGCGGAGCGAATGCGATCAACATGTATATCGATCGTGACATCGATGACGTGATGGCGCGCACTCGGCTGCGTCCGCTGCCCAGCGGACGCATGTCGCCCGTGCAGGTGCTCGCGTTCGGCATTGCCTGCGCGACGCTCGCCACCTGGATGCTGGCCTACTTCGTCAACGTGCTTACGGCCGGCCTCGCGCTTGCCGGCTTCTATTTTTACGTCTTCATCTACACCCGCATTCTCAAGCGCACATCGCCGCAGAACATCGTGATCGGTGGCGCGGCCGGCGCATTTCCGCCCCTCGTAGGTTGGGCCGCGGTGACCGGAACGCTCGATGTCTCGGCACTGTGCCTGTTCTTGATCGTCTTCTACTGGACCCCGCCGCACTTCTGGGCGCTCGCCTTGCTCAAGCAGGTCGACTACGGACGCGCAAAAGTGCCGATGGCGCCGCTGGTCTGGGGCGAGCGCGAGACCATGCACCAGATGATCTGGTACACGGTCATTCTGATTGCCCTGACGATGCTGCCCGTGCTCTTCGGGGCGTTCGGCATGCTGTACCTGGCGTCCACGCTGATCCTCAATGCGCTGCTCATGCGCGGCGTGTTGCGCATTCTGGCGGCAGCAAAGGCTGGCGCTCCGTGGACCGGGCCAGCGTGGTGGGTCTACAAGTACACGCTGCTGTATCTGGCGCTGCTGTTCGTCGCCATGGCCGTCGATCGCGCCGTTGCCCGCTGACGCCGCCGCAGCGCACACCGCCGCAGCGCACACCGCCGCAGCGGACACCGGGGCGCGTCGGAAATTCACGTCACCACGTCCGCTGGTTCGGCTCGCGCCACTCCTACGGCCGTATCGTGCCCGGTTAACCGTCGCCTTCATTTGCCTGGTCGTCGCGGCGGCGGCAGGACTCGTATTCCCGCGCGTGTTGCAGT
The DNA here is from genome assembly GCA_031379145.1 of Gemmatimonadaceae bacterium. GTDB lineage: Bacteria > Gemmatimonadota > Gemmatimonadetes > Gemmatimonadales > Gemmatimonadaceae > Gemmatimonas. The sequence continues at coordinate 2,491 of JANNEV010000159.1, read as the reverse complement.
ACCTGCTGGACGCGGCATTCGAGCAGAAGGATCGCGGCGCGCTGGATCGTATCGCGGTCGCGCTGCTCGGGATTTTCGCCGTGCAGGCCGTGATGAACTTTGCGCAGGTATTCCTGCTCACGTCCACCACCGAGCGCGTGGTGGCTCGCTTGCGTCGCGATACGTTTGCCCACCTCATCCGCCTGTCGCCGGCGTTCTTCACGGAGCGGCGCACCGGCGAACTCACCAGCAGACTGTCGAGCGATCTGGGCTTGCTCCAATCGCTGCTGAGCACCTGGGTGTCCGAACTGTCGCGTCAGATTCTGTTTCTGGTTGGCGGCGTGATCATGCTGTCGATCACCAATCCGGGACTCACGCTCACGACCCTGGCGGTGGTGCCGGCTGTGGCTATTGCCGCGGTGGTTTTCGGCCGCGCGCTGCGCAAGGCCAGCACGGGTGTGCAGGACAAGGTTGCAGAGGCGATGGGCACGGCCGACGAAGCATTCGGTGCCATCCGCGTGGTGCAGAGCTTCACGCGCGAGGCGCAGGAGACGGCGCGCTTCTCCGGATTGCTGGACGGGGTAGTGACGGCGGCTATTCGTCGAGCCCTGCTGCGGGCCACGTTCTTCGGGATCGTTGGTTTTGTGGCGTTCGCTGCGGTCGTCGCTGTGCTCTGGCAGGGTGGTGCGCAGGTGCTCGCGGGGCGACTGACCGCCGGCGCGCTGGTGTCATTCCTGTTCTACGCGCTCACGGTGGCGGCAGCTGTTGGTGCGCTCGCCTCGCTTTTCGGCAACTTCCAGGAAGCCATCGGAGCGGCGACGCGTGTGTTCGAGCTGCTCGACACTGAGGCAACGGTGCGTGAACCATCGCAACCGCACGAACTCAGGGACGCGGTCCGAGGTGCCGTCGCCTACGACGCGGTGTCCTTCCGCTACGCCGGGACGTCCCGCGACGTGATCCGTGACCTTTCGCTGACCATTGCGCCCGGTGAGATCGTCGCGCTGGTTGGGCGATCCGGAGCGGGCAAAACCACGATCGCCAGCCTGCTCCCCCGCTTCTGGGACGTGACGGCAGGACGGATCACGCTCGACGGCGTGGACCTGCGTGCCCTCCGCCTCGAGGTCCTGCGCGACGCGATCGGCATTGTCCCGCAGGAGCCGGTGCTGTTCAGCGGCTCCATTCGCGAGAACATCGCGTATGCCAGGCCGGATGCGTCCGACGCCGAGGTCGGTCGGGCCGCTCGGGCCGCGCACGCGTGGGAGTTCATCGAGAAGCTGCCCGATCAATGGGACACGCTGGTTGGCGAACGCGGCGTCAAACTGTCCGGCGGGCAACGCCAGCGCATCGCGATTGCACGCGTGTTTCTCAAGAATCCAGCCATCGTGATCCTCGATGAAGCGACATCAAGCCTGGATACTGAAAGCGAGCAGCTGGTGGAGTCCGCGCTCGAGGAGCTGCTTGAGGGGCGCACGACGCTCATCATCGCCCACCGTCTCAGCACCGTGCGACGTGCGCATCGCGTGGTGGTATTGAACGACGGCGTCATTGCTGAAGTCGGCAGCCATGAGGAACTGGTGGCGCGCGAAGGCGGATTGTACGCCAAGCTCTATCTGGGCCAGTAACGGGACCACGGCCCAACGTCGGCCTACCCGGATCAGTAGGCAACCTCGACGCGTGTCTCAACTCCGGCGGTCACGCGGAGCTCGCGCGAACGCGCACCGAGCGCCTCGCTCCACGCAACGAGCGTGTAGCGCCCGGCGGGCACACCATCAAAGCGAAAGATTCCGTCGGCTGCTGTGACGGCGACAAACGGATGCGGAGCGACCGCGATCCATGCGCGCACCCACGGGTGGAGATCATCGCGCACCTCGACAAGACCCGACTTCGCCGCCGCGCCCGATGTCGGAACTACCTGCCCGGCATCGTTGAGCATGACCGTGGCGCGAACGGCCGTCGGGTCGGCGACGTCGACGAAACGCAATCGCGAACTCATGACATCACCGGATGCGACCATCAACGTCGCCCCCATCGGCACCCGAAGTACCCGCGGCTCCAACCGACAACCAGCCAGGCGAAGCGCGACCCGCTTTGGCGCCGCGTCCGTCGGTCCCTCTGGCACGCCCATCAACCACACCACCGCGTTGCCCACGCCATCAGCGAGACTCGGCACCGCCCGCTGCGTGAACGGTTGGCAGGCGGCGAGATCGTGGGTGGGCACGATCACGGTGTCGCGTGATTTCCGGTCCCCACCGGCGACGCGACCAACAATCAAGCCAACGGCGCGCGCGGTGTCCGCGACGGAGCGAGCGTAGGCGGTGTAGCGTTGGCCGTCCGCACCACCCGCTGCGCGCGCCAACGATGACGCCAGCGAGGACGCCAGCGACTGCGACGGCGCCAGAACGGCGGGAGTCGTATCCACCAGGCCGTTGGTACCGGGTACCCGGAGATCCAGAGTACTCGCGACCTCGGCAATCCGGCCGGACCCGACCTGGTCGTTGGACTTGTCGGCGCA
>JANNEV010000144.1:0-1510 GCA_031379145.1 Gemmatimonadaceae bacterium | reverse complement strand
GATGGAGGTTGCGCCGCAGCCGCCCAGCGAGCGGGCAATCGCAATCAACGGCGCCAGTGTTGCGCTTTCGGTAACCTCAGCATCATGTTTGGCAACGGCATCGAGCGAAATCTGGAGTAGTTCGCTGAGTTCGAATGGCAGCGAGACGACATCGCTGATCCCTTCGCGCACCAGCGTTCGTACCAGCGATACGCTCGCGCCGTTGATCGCGGCGACCACCGGCAGATGCGGATGGCTTTCGCGGATCTTGCTGACCCGGCTCATCGATGCGCGGTCGTTGGGATCGACTTCGACCACCAGTATCGACGCATCACCGAACAGCGCCTCGGGAATGGCCGCCGCGCGGTCCAGCGCCGCGCTGCGCAAACCGGGGATCTGGTCACCGCTGGATGCCAGCTCGAGGGCGGCAATATGCTCGGACGACGCAACGACGAGGATCCGGGAGCTGTTGCGCAACGCTGATTCCTTGAGGTGCTCGGTCAAAAGATCGTATGTGCCCATCAGTTCCCGCCGCTCCCCGCGCCGCCGCCGCTGCCCGAACCTGTGCTCGATGTGCGGATCCGCTCGGGCTTCTTGACTTTGTCGAGGCGATAGCGCTCGACCGCCTGGCCAGCGTGTTCGCCGTGGCTCTCGGGAATGGCGGTATCATAAACCGGATCAGGATCAACGACCTGCGCGGCCATCGTCTGGCGGTTCGCCTCGCCGAAATTGTCGGGCCCGCCCATATAGGGAAGCGCGCCCCCGCCATCGGTGGCGCATCCGGCCAACAGGATCAGCGACGCGGCGGCCAGCGCCCACAGATCAGAACGCATAGCCATCCTCCTTGGCCGGGGCCAGTTCCGCCGAAGCCTGCGGCGGCGAGACGGCAGGAGCTGCCGATTGCGGCGATCCCGTTGCGGCGGGCGGGACTGCCGGTTCCACCCTGGTCGGACGGTACGGCTGGCCGAGCAGGAAGGTATCGCCCTCGCGCGGATCAAGCACGCGGTCGGTCGGCAGGCGGACCTGCCCGGGCCGGATCGGCTGGACAAGGCGCGGCGTGACCACGATCAACAGTTCGGTCTCGCCCTTCTTGAAACTGCTTGAGCGGAACAGCGCGCCGAGGATCGGGATCGAACCGAGCAGCGGGATCTGCTCCACCGTCGTCTGGAAGTCCTTCGACAGCAGACCGGCGATGGCGAAGCTTTCCCCGTCACGCAGTTCCAGCGTGGTGCTGGCGCGGCGGGTGCGCAGGCCGGGAATAACGATATCGCCGATCCGCAGCGACGCTTGGGGATCAATCGCACTGACCTCGGGTTCGACGATCATGCTGATTGTCCTGTCGCCCAGCACGGTCGGGGTGAATGACAGGCTCACACCGAAGGACTTGAACTCGACCGTGATCGCGCCAGTACCCGTGCCGCCCCCGCCGTTCGTTTGCGCCACGGGAACCGGAAATTCGCCGCCCGCAAGAAACGACGCCTTTTCGCCAGAGAGCGCGATAAGTGTCGGCTGGGCCAGGGTCTTGGCCAGG
>JANNEV010000141.1:0-3504 GCA_031379145.1 Gemmatimonadaceae bacterium | reverse complement strand
TCATCCTGTGATCAAATTATTTACGGTAAATATTTTGTCCACAGGCTGACGCGAAACTCCGCCACGTCACTGGTGATGATCGCGGGATTCAATCGCAGCTCGGCCGACGGCAGCAGCAGGTCCGGCTCGGCGAGCTGCGTGCGAAGCGCATGCACGAGTTGGCGCAGCGAAGTGCGCGCCCGCTCGTCATCGCTCTCGGGCCAGAGCAGCGCGGACAACGACTCCCGGGTCATCCCACCCGCGTCGGCCGCCAGCACGGCGAACAGCGCCAGTCCCTTGCGTTGCCCCGAAAGTCCGTCCAATCGGGCACCGTCGCGCTCCAAAAAACAGCCACCGAACGTGGAAATGCGAAGCACGAGAGGTCCGGTGGGATGGGTTCACGCAGATCTAACGCTGAGTCTACGCGCCTCCGGTAGCTAACACGCACTCAGGCCAAGGGGCAAGCCGCACACCGCGCCGCTGTTGCCAGGCCGAGCCACCCGTGTCTCAAGGAGCAACCGATGCGCCCAATTCTCCTCTCCACCATCCTGTGCACGCTCGTCACCGCCGGATGCAAGAAAGCGACGGAACTCGTCGCTCCACCAACCCCCCGCGCCATCAGTGGCCGCTGCGACCTGACGATCTCGCCTGCCGCAGGCCCGGCGCCAACCCCGCCGCTCATCCGTCAGACCGATAGCGGCACGTGCGACCTCACCCCGCTCGGCCGGGTGACCTTCACCGGCGGCCTTGAGGTCAATCCGGTCGCAGGCACGCAAGTGGGAGAGCGCACACTCACCGCGGCGAATGGCGACGTGCTCCGCATGAACAGCGCAGGCACCAGCGCGCTCAGCGCTCCGGGCATCGTGAGCTTCGTGGCGACGATCACCTTCGTGGGCGGCACTGGCCAGTTCGTCAACGCCACCGGTCAGGCGCGGGCCGAAGGCTCGGCCAACATGATCACCAGCAAGACCACCATGCAGATGGACGGCATGATCACGTACAGCGGTCCGCGCTGAACCTCGCCCAGCGCCTGTCGAGTCATCCCCCTGCCTTCCACCTACTTCCATGTCCGGAGAAACGACCGTGAGCGTTACGTCGACGTACCACACGCGGCTGCACATCAACGCCGAGATAGACATTGCCGGCGCCGACGATCCCGCAGCCGCTCCGCTCGCGGACGCGCGCGATTCCTTTGTCTTCACAGGCAGGGTGCAGCATGCACGAACCGGGACGGCGCTTCCCGACGTGCGGATTCTCGTGTTCTCGAACGTCGGCGATGCGTACACGGCGCCGCTTGGGAGCGCCACGTCGGGTGAGGATGGACGGTTTCGCGTGCAATTCGATGAGGGCTCTGCCGTGCGGGAGCAGCTACTCGTGCTGCGACAGTTCGCCGATCGACGCGTGGTGCTGCGCGTCGAGACATCCGATGAGGAGCTGCTCTTCACCAGCGACGCGATGGCAATCGATCGGGCCGTCGTGGACGTCGTCCTCGCGGTCCCGGTCGCTGCGGAGCAGCCCGTCGCCGCAGGCGCGTGGGAGATGCTCGGGCAGCATCTGCAACACGCGCGGATCGGGCATCTCAACGGCGTGGCGCGCCTGTTGAGCAGCAACGCGGAGATCCGTGGGCGACATGACCACTCGCCCCCGCTGTCGCTGTCGGTGCGCATGGCGATGCTCGACGAGATGGAACAGGCGTTCCTCGATCCGACGGGTGTTCTGCGACACGCCGTGGGTGAGCTCCCGTCGATGCAATCGCTGCACGACCCGGAGGTCGTGCAGGCGTACGCGCGTCGCATGCTCGCGGGAAACCGGACCGCGGCCGTCGACTCAGCGTTTGCCGACATGCTCCGCAAGGCGGCCAGCTTCAGCAGTCTGGCGGACGTGGATTGGACGATCGACCCCGCCTTGCTCGAGAACGGGAAAGTCGGCGGCGCGCTCACCAAGTTCAGCCGCGAGTATGCGTCCGGTGACCTGAATACTCCGCACCATCGCATCGAGACCACGCTCACGCGCTACCGCGACTACCTGCTGGCGATCTGGACGACGGAAGCATCAGCGTTCACGAGCAATCAGCTGCGACTCACCGAACGACAGGCACTCGCGCAGCTGCAGGCGCGCTTTCACCAGTCGTTCACGACGGCCGACGAGAAGCCGCGAACGGCAAACACCGTGTTGGCGCCCATCATACGCGCGATCCTCACGGCCCCTAGGGGCCCGGGGTTCGGATTTCAGGTGGCGCCGGCGGCGATCACCGTTCAGGGTGCACGCACAGCGCGCGCGTATCTCGACTTTCTGATTGGCCTCAGCAACCACTCGGCCACGGAACTCGGGCTACGCTACCGACTCGATCTCGCCAGAGCCGACACGGCGACTTCGAGTCCGGTGCAGGAAAACATCGCGACGCTCCAAGGATTTTTCCGTGACAGCTTCCAGTGTGAACTGGAGCCGGAACACGTTGCGCCCGACGTGAATAACGAGCCCATCATCCCGGCGGGATGGCGCGGGAAGGCCCCGTTCTTCCTGTACTACGACGAATGGCTGCGGCAGCAGGAGCCGTTCTACCCGGAGAACCATCTCGACGTGCGCCGCGTGCTGCCGGTGTTTCTCGATAACCGGATGCGGGCCCAGCTCGCCGCGCTCGTTGCGGGCAAAGGCGTGAAGCCCGTCGCATATGCACCGCGCTGGAAATTCTGTCAGGATGTCGTGGCGATCTGGGACAAGCTCCAGGCAGGGCACGTCCAGTTCTACGCCGGCGAGTACGACCTCGCCCGAAACGAGTATCGCGCGGCTGCCGATCTCGCGCGCGGCGCATTCAATACGGGTGTGCTGCAAGGGCTGGCCATGACGGCGGTGTTCAATCAGCGCCGAGCACAGCCGCTCGGCGACAGCAAGGCGGTGGCGCGCTTCATGGAGGAGGAACTCGTCTCCGCCGGGTTTGGCTACGACAGCACACCGGATCTCGCGGTCGCGCGCATGGCGCTCCGACTCGCGTACTACGCGCTCTTCACCATTCCCGTCTGCTTGGGCGACACCGAGGCGGCGCGTGGCGATTACGAGCGGGCCGTCTTTCACTATGGGCAGTCCACACGCTTTCTCGTTGCCATCGCGCGTGAACATGACAGCGCCGGATATCGCACGATCGACAAGAATGTTCGTGAGCTGTACTGGCGCGGCGAGAAGCCGTATGCCGTGCGCCTCGCTGCCGACGAGAAGCTGGACGAGAGCTTCTTTCCGCCTGAGATGCGCGATCCAGCGTACGATACCTTTTCCGGAATGGGTATCGATACGATGTACATGTATGCGAGCCTGTGGAGCCGGCGCATTCCGCACGTGGCAGAGCTGCGCTACTACCGCCTGCGGCAGGCGGGCGCGATGCTCGAGTGGGCGGACGCGCTCTACCGTGTGAATGAGCCGACAAGCATGGCGCGGGCACGCGAGCTGTACAAAGGCGTGCTCTGGTTGCACGGCAAGGTGCCGCCGATTGCGCCGACGTGGCCGCGCGCTCGGCTCGGCGGCTTCGTCGCG
>JANNEV010000129.1:0-1639 GCA_031379145.1 Gemmatimonadaceae bacterium | reverse complement strand
TCGGTCCGCATGACGATTCAATCCCCGATCCTAGAATGAGCGCACTCCAGACGAATCCAATTCTTGCCGCTCCGGCGTGGCAACACGCTGACCGGCGTATATCAGCAGGATTCATCGTCGAAGACACCATCGGCACCCGTGGCCTCTCTCCGCGCTTCACCACTCACCAACCACCACACATGTCGCACTGAAAGTTCCTCTTGACAGCAGCCCAGTCATATCAACGAGGCTGTAGGATAAGTCCCTAATCAGGCGAATGTGGAAACGGAACTTGAGGGCACGCGACGGGTTTGTCCCGCATCGAATGTGGTGTCGTTTCGTCTCGCTGTCGAGCATTCGCCATGGCCCGCTACAAGTACATCGACACGCAGCCGAAGTTGATCCCGGTGGATCTGTCTCGCCAGCTCTTGCCCGGGACGTTCGAGCATGCGTTGAATCACCTGCTCGACCACGCCGTCGACCTGTCGCACTTTGATGCGCGCTTTCAGAATGACGCGACGGGCGCCCCGGCCTATCCGCCCGCGCTGTTGCTCAAGGTCGTGTTGTTCGCGTACTCGCAAGGCATCGTGAGCAGTCGCCAGATCGAGCGCGTGTGCCAAGAGCACGTGACCTTCATCGCACTCTGCGGCGATCGGGCGCCGCACTTCACGACGATCGCGAAGTTTGTGAGTACGCTCGGGGCGGATATTGCTCGTGTCTTCGCGGCGGTCCTGGTGGTGTGCGATGCGCAGGGGTTGATCGGGCGCGAGATGTTTGCGATTGATGGTGTGAAGCTGCCCAGCAATGCGTCCAAACATCGGAGTGGCACGCGCGCCGATTTCGAACGCCAGGCCGAAAAGCTCGAAGCCGCCGCGACGACCATGCTGCAGCGTCATCGCGCGGCCGACACCGCGCCCACCGAGCCCGATCCGGACGCAAAGGCCACGCAACGCCTCGCGCAGCTCCAACATGATGCGGCGCAGATGCGCACGTGGCTCGCGCGGAATCCGGACGAGCGGCGCGGCGCGAAAGGGGCGATCCGCAAGAGCAATCGCACCGACAATGAGAGCGCAAAGATGGCGACTAGCACCGGGGTGCTGCAGGGCTACACCGGCGTGGCCGCAGTCGATGCTGCGTATCAGATCATTGTGGACGCGCAGGCGCACGGGACCGGCTCCGAGCAAGAACTGCTCCTGCCTGTCGTCACGGCGGTGCTCGCGATGCGCCGCAGCGACACGCTGATCACGGCCGACGCAGGGTACCACAGCGAAGCCAATCTGCAACAGCTCGCGACCCTCGGTGTCCCGGCCCTCATCGCGGACAAGGATATGCGCCGTCGCGATGCGCGCTTCGCGACACAAGACCGCTACACGAGGCTGCCCAATCCGCTGCACGACAAGTCGGGTACCGCCGGGCAGGCATCGTCGTGCTTTACGCCGAGTGACTTCACGTACGACGCGGCGGCGCGCACGTGTGTGTGTCCGGCGGGCAAATCGCTCTATCGGACAGGGGCCCGCAACGTCACGAACGGCTGGGTCGGCGAACACTTTCGCGGCGCGAAGCGGGACTGCGCGCCATGTGCGTTACGCCCGCAGTGTCTGCGCACCCCCGAGACCACGGTCGTGCGCAATGTCGCCTTCTTTCGCGGACGCGCGGAGGC
>JANNEV010000110.1:0-13852 GCA_031379145.1 Gemmatimonadaceae bacterium | reverse complement strand
CGCCACGGGGCCTCGTCTGCCTCTCGTGCAGGTGCCAACAACCGCCGGCACCGGGTCGGAGGTCACACCGATCGCCATTGTGACCACAGCGAGCGGCGAGAAGCAGGGCGTCGTCTCGCGCGTGCTTTATGCAGATCTTTCCATCCTCGACGCCACGCTGACCCTCGCCCTTCCGGCTCGCCTGACGGCCATGACCGGCATCGACGCTATGGTGCATGCGATCGAGGCCTACACGTCGCGTCGGCGCAAGAATGTGGTGTCTGATGCGTTGGCCGTGCGTGCACTCCAGTTACTGTCGGCCAATCTGCCGCGCGTGCTCACGCACGGTCACGATCTCGACGCGCGTGGTGCGATGCTGCAGGGCGCCATGCTTGCCGGGATGGCCTTTGCCAACGCACCCGTCGCCGCCGTGCATGCGCTCGCGTATCCGCTGGGCGGTCGGTTCCACGTGCCGCATGGCCTCAGCAATGCGCTGGTGCTGGTGCCGGTGCTGCGCTTCAATCTCCCGGCGGCGAGTATGCACTACGCGCAACTCCTGCCTGCCATCGGTGGTCACGGCGCCGGACTGTCCGATGCCGACGGAGGGCAGGCGTTCGTCATGGCGATGGATGCCCTGGTGCAGCAGCTCGGACTCGAGCGGACCCTGCGCGAGGTTGGAGTGCGGGAGTCCGACCTGCCGCAGTTGGCTCAGGACGCCATGGCGGTGCAGCGCCTGCTGGTGAACAACCCGCGTGAGCTGAGCTACGACGACGCGTTGGCCATTTACACCTCGGTGCTCTAAGCCATGCGCGATGCCATGCGAGAGCATTTCCCATATGTTACCACCATCGACACGCGCTGGATGGACAACGACGTGTATGGACACGTGAACAACGTGGTCTACTACAGCCTGTTCGATACCGTGGTGAATCGCTGGCTCATGCAGAACGACTTGTTGGACGTGCGCGCCAGTGCGGCCATCGGCCTGGTGGTCGAGACCGGCTGTCAGTATTTCAGCCCGCTCAGCTTTCCGGAAGTCGTCGCCGCAGGGCTGCGCGTGGCGCGCATCGGTACCAGCAGCATTCGCTACGAACTGGCGCTCTTTCGGGATCAGGTGCCAGCCGCCGCCGCCGCAGGGCACTTTGTGCACGTTTATGTCGACCGTGAGACCAGGCGGCCGGTTCCCATTCCGCCGCTCGTGCACGCCGCACTGCAGGCATTGCGCATCGCCTGACGGGCGGTAGCGTTTGCGTCCATCAACGATCGCGTTTCTGCGGTCGTTCGATTGCGCCGCATCGGCGCTGCTCACGCTTCTTCATCGCCCGCCATGCCTCTCCGCGCGTACGCCACCCATCCCGGGTTTCTTCGGATCAGTCATCACGGCGTGGATTTCCGTTTCCGTGCGGCAGCCCTGCTTGTCGTCGTGACGCTCGGAGCCGCGACGCCCACCGAGGCGCAGCCGAACGTACAGGCCGCACCATCGGTGTTTACACCCGACCTCAATGCGCTGCTCGCCCACCGCCCAAGCGAATTTCGCGCGGTGGTGGAGCGATACAGTAGCGACCGGCAGGGCCTGCTCCGACGGTACCGCGTTGGCTACTCCCCGTCTCAACGACGCGTGATGGAGGGCTTCTACGCGGCCTGGCTGGCCAAGTTGGCCTCGATCGACTTCGCCGCGCTTGGTATGGACGCGAAGGCCGACTACGTCCTGTTGCGCAACAAGATCGAAAGCGAGCAAGCACAAATGGTGCTCGATGCGGCGGTGTGGAGCGATGTCGCGCCTCTGCTGCCGTTTGCCGACTCTGTCTTCGCGCTGGAGGAGACGCGCCGACAAATGCGCGCGGTCGATCCGCAGCGCTCCGCGCGAGCGTTGGAGCACATTGCCTCCATGGCCAACACGGCGCGCGCGCGCGTCGACAGCCTCTCGCCGCGAGACAGCGCTCGCGCGGGTCGACCATCCAAAGTGGCCGCCTATCGCGCGGCTGAAGTGCTTGGTCAGGTACGCTCCACCCTGCAGAGCTGGTACAAGTTCTACGACGGGTACGATCCGATGTTCACCTGGTGGACGCGCATGTCCTTCAAGGCTGCCGATTCGTCCATGGCGGGACTGACGCGTAGCCTGCGAACGCGTGTGGTCGGTATCCGCCCAGGCGAAGACGAGCCGATCGTGGGACTCCCCATTGGCCGTGCCGCGATCCTGGCCGACTTGCGGCATGAAATGATCGCCTACACGCCGGAAGAACTGATGGCGATTGCGCAACAGGAACTGGTGTGGGGGGAGTCCGAGATGAAGAAGGCCGCACGCGAGACGGGCTTTGGCGACGACTGGAAAGCGGCCATGGAGAAGGTGAAGCAGTCGGCCGTGCCGCCCGGTGAGCAGGTGAACATGGTTCGGGATCTCGAGTTTGACGGTCTCGCGTTTTTGAAGAAGCACGATCTCATCACGATCCCGCCGCTGGCGCAGGACATCTGGCGCATCGAGATGCTCAGCCCCGAACGCCAGAAAGTGAGCCCGTTCTTTCTCGGCGGCGAAGTGCTGCAGGTTTCGTATCCGACCGACTCCATGGCCGACGAAGACAAGCTCATGTCGATGCGGGGAAACAACCCGCACTTCTCGCATGCGACCGTCTTTCACGAGATGATCCCCGGCCATCACCTCCAGGGGTTCATGAATGCGCGGTACGCGGACTACCGCAGCGAATTCCGTACACCATTCTGGACGGAAGGTGCAGCCTTTTACTGGGAGACGATCTTCTGGGACCTCGGCTATCACGCGAAGGCGGAGGACCGCGTTGGCGCGCTCTTCTGGCGCATGCATCGCGCGGCGCGCATCGTGTTCTCGCTCAATTTCCACCTCGGCAACTGGACCCCGCAGCAGTGCATCGAGTTCCTCATCGACAAGGTGGGACACGAGCGCGCCAATGCCACCGCCGAGGTGCGGCGCTCCTTTAACGGCAGTTATGGTCCGCTCTACCAGGTGGCCTACATGATGGGAGGCCTGCAGTTCCGCGCGCTGCATCATGAGGTGGTGGACGGTGGCGCCATGAAGAACCGCGCCTTTCATGATTTCATCTACACGCACGGTACGATGCCGGTGGAGATGGTGCGCAACGTGATGCTCAAGCGCCCGCTCACCCGCGACTACCAGGCACAGTGGAAGTACGCGGCCACGTTGCCGCCGAGTGGGGGCGGGAAGTAGCGAGTCGAGCATGTCGATCTTCATCTCGTTGGCGCTGCTCATCTATTTGGCGTACCGGGGGTTCTCGGTCCTCGTGCTGGCGCCGTTGCTGGCGTTGCTCGCAGTCTTGCTCGGCGGCGATACGCGACTGCTGGCCATGTATACGCAGGTGTTCATGGCCGGGCTCGGTGCATATCTGATCAAGTATTTTCCGCTGTTTTTGCTTGGCGCCATTTTCGGTCGGCTGATGAGTGACTCCGGGTCGGCCGATGCAATTGCTCGAGCCATCGTGGCACACATTGGCGGGCAGCGAGCCATCATGGCGCTCGTGCTGTCGTGCGCAATCCTGACCTACGGTGGCGTGTCGGTATTCGTGGTCGCGTTTGCCGCTTATCCCATTGGAGCCGCGCTGTTTCGGGAGGCGGCCATACCGAAGCGCTTGATTCCCGGCGCACTCGTACTGGGTTCCGCGACGTTCACGATGACGGCGCTCCCTGGTACGCCCGCCATCCAGAACGCGATCCCCATGCCGTACTTCGGTACGGACGCATTCGCGGCCCCCGGACTTGGCGTCATTGCCGGTGCCATCATGTTTGCCGGTGGGATGTGGTGGCTTTCGCGCCGTGCGCGGATGGCACGGCTCGCGGGTGAGGGGTACGGTCAGCATCCCGAGGAGACGTTCGCGGCAGCGCCACCGACCGATTGCCCAGCAGTGTCCGTCGCTGTGCTTCCGGTGATCATCGTGATTGCACTGAACTTCGTGTTCACCCGGTGGGCTATTCCAGCAATGGACACGTTGTATCTCGCTGACCCGCTGTTCGGCAGAGTCACGATCAACGATGTGCGGGGGGTCTGGTCGCTCATCGCCGCGATCTTCATTGCGGTCGTCGTCACCATCGGCATCAACTGGACCCGGTGGAAGGATCTGCGCACATCGGTGAACGAAGGTGCTCTCGGTGCGCTGTTGCCGATCTTCAATACCGCCTCTGAGGTCGGATATGGCTCTGTCATCGCCGCACTGGCGGCGTTCGCGGTCATCCGAAACGCAGTGGTCGGTCTGTCGCCAGGCAATCCGCTCATCTCCGAGGCCATTGCGGTCAACATCATGGCTGGTATCACCGGATCTGCGTCGGGAGGCCTGAGCATTGCCCTGAATTCGCTTGGCAAGACGTACATCGATCTCGGGATTGGTGCAGGGATCAGTCCGCAGCTGCTGCACCGTGTAGCGTCCGTCGCGTCGGGTGGACTGGATTCGCTGCCCCACAACGGGGCGGTCATCTCATTGCTGGTTATCTGCAAGCTCACGCATCGCCAGTCGTACAAGGACATCTTCGTCGTGTCGGTGGTGATTCCGCTCCTCGCGTTGGTCGCGCTACTCGTGCTGGGAACGAGGTTCGGCGCGTTCTAGTGGGCCGTAGTTGAGATTGGGATAGCACGAAGGGGGGCGCGGCGCGCGGTGGGCCAGGCGCGCGGCTTCCCCTTGCGTGTCCTCGCTCCAGCCTATAAACTGAACCATATGGTTCAGTATCAGGATACTGTTGATGTCTCGTTCGGAGCACTCTCGGACGCCACCCGGCGCGGTGTTCTGGAGCAACTCGGGCGTGCGGACGCTTCGATCACGGCGCTCGCGCAGCGGTTCGACATGACCCTCACGGGCATGAAGAAACACGTGGACGTATTGGAGCGGGCGGGGCTCGTCACCACGCAGAAGATCGGACGCGTGCGCACCTGCAGGCTCGGCCTGCGCGGCCTGCAAGAAGAGGCGGAGTGGATTGAACGGTTTCGCCAGCTCTGGAGCGCACGCTTTGACGAGCTGGACACGGTCGTCGAGAACCTGAAACACAAGGAGAGAGTCAATGAGCGACGGAAGCACAGGTGAAGCCGCTTCACCGAAGAACCAGACCACAGTGGATCGAACGTCCGAGCGCGAACTCGTCGTGACACGAACCGTTAACGGTCCGGCGCGCCTCGTATTCGAGGCGTGGACCAAGGCAGATCTCTTCAGGCAGTGGTGGGTGCCGAAATCGTATGGCCTGAACCTGCTGTCCTGCGAGATGGATGTGCGAGTTGGAGGAGAGTACCGCTTGGTCTTTCGCCACGAGGATTCGACGATGGCGTTCTTCGGCACGTACCTGGACGTGACACCGCATTCGCGCCTCGTTTGGACGAACGAGGAAGGCGATGGCGGCATGACAGTTACCACGGTGACCTTCGACGAAATCGATGGCAGAACGTTGGTGACGTTGCACGATCTGTATCCCTCGAAGGAAGCGCTTGACGCCGCTGCCGGATCGACCAACGCGATGCCTGAGGCACTCGACCAACTCGACGAACTTCTCGCCGGCCTGGGATAAACAACGACGACATGAGTGCGAGTTACGTCGATGAACAACCGACCCGTGAATACTCAAAAGGTCGCGGCGCTCTCTCAGTCGCGGAGGTGCGGCACGTCGGGAGGAGCGCCGTCGGGTGGGGGCTCGTAGCTGAAGGTCATGACCATCGCCACGGCCCAGCCAACCAGCGTCCACCCAAGCAGCAGGTTGATCGCGGCAATTCTCCAGCGACGGCTGCTCTCCCGCTTGAAGGCGAGCATCGTGGGCAGGATGTAGATGGCCACGGCAATGATGACCATCACGGTGATGCGCGATGGGCCGTCGGTGAGTTGTTGCATGGTGGGAAATCTGGCGCGTGAGAGGGAAGAGCTGCAAAATGGCAGACGGACCGACAGTCGTCAGCCCCGCGATCGACTCCATCTTCACCGGAACGCCCCATGCTCCGACGGACCCTTACGCTCATCGTTGCCGCTCTGGTCGCTTGCGCTCCCGCACCAGACGCGCCGCCGGTGTCGGAAGGCTCCAGCGTCGCACCACGTACTGGAGATGCCTTTGATGTGGTGATCGTGAACGGACGTGTCGTGGACGGGACCGGAAGTGCATGGTTCTGGGGCGACATCGCGATTCGCGATGGCAGAATTGCCCGCATCATGCCCAAGGGAACACTTGAAGCTGCCTCGGCGATGCGGCGCATCGATGCGAAAGGGATGGTAGTCGCTCCGGGTTTCATCGATATCCAGGCGCAATCGTACGAGAATTTCATGACTGGTGACGGCAAGGCGCTGTCGATGATCACGCAGGGCATCACCACCGCCATCCTCGGCGAAGGCGAGACGCCGGCGCCGGCCAACGACAAGACGATGTCGTTGCTGACGGACACCGCGATGAAGCGACTTGCTCCGCAGTTCGTTGGCGATCACGGCTTTGGTAAGTGGATCGACTTCATGGTCTCGCGGGGCGTTTCGCAGAACGTTGGCTCGTTTCTCGGCGCAGGCACGGTCCGTTCGTACGCCAAGGGCGCGGCGGAGGGCGAGGCATCCGCCGCAGACCTCGACAGCATGCGCAGCGTCGTGACGCGTGCCATGCAGGACGGTGCGTTCGGCGTGGCGAGCGCGCTGATCTACCCTCCCAACAGCTACGCGAGCACCATGGAGCTGACTGCGGTGGCCAAGGCCAGCGCGCCATTCGGTGGGCTCTACATCTCGCACCTGCGTTCCGAGGGGAATCAGTTTCTCGAGGCGCTCGATGAAGCCATTCGCATTGGTCGAGATGCCGGTGTGCCCGTCGAGGTGTATCACCTCAAGGCGAGCGGACCCCGCAATTGGCCCAAGATGTCGTTGGCCATCGCCAAGATCGATTCGGCGCGGCGCGCCGGGCAGGACGTGCAGGCGGACATGTACCTGTATCCAGCCGGCGGCAACAGCTTCGCCGCCTGTATTCCGCCGAAATTTGCGGCCGATGGAAAGCTGTTGGACAATCTGCAGAATGCAGCGATGCGCCCACAGATCAAGGCACAACTCCACGATGAGAATGCCGGGTACGAGAACCTCTGCCTGATCGCCGGACCGGAGAATGTGATGGTGGTCGGCTTCAAGAAGCCAGAGTACCTCAAGTATGAGGGAAAACGACTGGCAGAAATTGCGCGTGACCTGAAGAAGGACTGGGCCGATGTCATCATCGACCTCAACATCGCCGAGAACGCACAGCTCGGAGAGATCCTCTTTCTCATGAGTGAAGCGAACATTGCCCTGCAGCTGCGGCAACCGTGGATGAAGTTTGGTACCGACGCGGGTTCGTCCGATCCCGCGACCGCCAAGGGCATGACCCATCCGCGCACCTACGGCAATTTCCCGCGCCTGTTCGGCAAGTATGTGCGCGAGGACAAAGTGCTCGCGCTCGAGGATGCAGTGCGGAAGGCTTCATCGGCGGTGGCGACGCGACTGTCCCTCGCTGATCGCGGGGTTATCAAGGAAGGGCTGCGCGCCGACCTGGTGGTTTTTGACCCGGAGACCATCACCGATCTGGCCACCTTCGACAAACCGCACCAACTGTCCAGCGGTGTACAGTTCGTGCTCGTCAACGGCATCGAGGTGCTGCGTGACGGTGCGCACACGGGCGCGAAGCCCGGGCAGGCAGTTCGTGGTCCGGGATGGAGCGGTTGGGGACGGCCATAGCAGGTTTGTGCTGGAGCCGAGTTTGCCTGACGCGCGGCCCCGAGGATACGGCGGCGCCTACGCCGCCGACATCTCACCCGTGGGACTCGCCGCGAACGCGCTCCTGAGCAGGCCGTATGCGGTATAGAGCACGACCACGACGACCAGCCAGCGCACCACCGTCAGCGGCATTGACTTCACGAGAAAGGCGGCGATTAGCACGGCGGGTAATGCACCGAGCAGCACGCCGATGGTCGCGCGCACATTGAAGCCGTTTTCCCGGATGAAACGCGCGCTCGCGACCGGCATCAGAAACGCGCACGATCCCATCATGATCGGGAATGCGGTGGTCGGGTTCATCCCCAGCATACTGATGAGAATGAGGCAGGGCCCGTATAGGCCAATGCCCAACGTCATGAGTGCGCCGAGCAGCATGTTCAACAGCGCGCCAACGACCAACGCGCCGCCCGTGAGTCCCAACGCGGTGCCGCCCATCGGCGCGATGTTGAAGAGCCCGAGGAGCATCAACGTGGCCGCCGCAACAAGGCAGAATCCCATACCCAACTGAATGCGCCGCTTGGGCCACGAGACCACCACGCCCGCGCCCAGCCACGCGCCGAGCGATGCCGACGCGATCAGTACGATCAATGTCGTCGCATCGACGGGCACCGCCTGCGTAAAGATCAATGCTTGCGCGATCGTGGGTAGGACGTAGCCCACATTCAGCGTCCCGGGAATCTCGACATCCGGCACCATCTTCGTTGCGCGAAAGATCGACGTGGTGGGCGCAAAGGAGCCGATGCCCAGGGTATCGAAGAAATTGGTGACAAAGCCCGTCGCCAGTCCGCCAAGCGTTGGCTTCGCCGGCAGCGACGGATCTTCGCGCAATCGACGACCTACGCCGACGACCAGCAGAATCGTATACACGACGGCCACGGCGCAGAGCGCCGCGAGCAGGATTGTCTTGGCGTTGCCGAGTTCAGCCACCTGCAACTCCGGGGTGAAGAGCGAAAAAAGGGGAGCCGTTACGGAGTCTGCGCAACGAGCAACACATGCTGATCAGGCGCCGAGGCGGGTCCGGAGCAGCGCGATTCCCTGCGTCAGCACATCGGCACTGTTGGATGGGATCTGCCCGTCGGGCGTCAACCGGTTAATCAGTTCGGGCAACACCGATGCGAGCGATCCACTGGCCTGCTGCGGATCAGTACCGAGTTGCTTGGCAATGTCCGTGACGGTGGATTCGCCGAAGACCTGTGTGATCTGCGCGGCGGAAACCGGGGCGTTCGCGCCAGTGCCAACCCACGACTCCACCATACTGCCCATGCCGCCAGCGCTGAACTTCTTGACGATACCTTCCAGACCGCCCTGCTGTTGCAACAATGACATGGCCGTGGTGAGCAGCGCATTCGATGTGCCTTGCCCACCGCCGAGCTGCCCGAGCAACCCGCCGAGCATACCCTGCAGATTGCCCGCCGACCCTTTCCCGCCCATTGCCGATCCGAGCGCATCACCGAGCGCACCGTCCAGTAGTCCCATCAGAATAATCTCCAAAAAGTAAAGCAGCCCGTCCGGCCCCACGGCGGGGCGCGCGCCTCAAGAAGGTAGCGCCAATGCCGGGCTGCAGCGAATCGGGCGCAACGCGCTGGCGTCGCTGTGTGCGCGGCAGCACTCTTTCGCCCTCATCCCAACCTTCAACTCATCATCGCATGCGACATAGGATTCGCACGGGCGCCACACTGCTCGGGATGCTCGCCGTCGCCGGATGCATGAACCGTGACGGACCGGCGGGAACCACGATCACCAACGTCAGTATTGTCGATGGCACTGGCGCGCCAGCGCGCCTCGGTGCTCTCCGTATGGTGGCCGACACCATCGTCGCGGTGGGCGCGGTGACACCGGCGTCCGGCGATATCGTCGTGGATGGACGAGGACTCACGCTCGCTCCCGGCTTCATCGATACGCACAGTCATCATGCGTCGGGGGCACGCACATCGCCCGATGCCGTCGCGGTCGTGAGTCAGGGGATCACCACCATCGTGGCTGGACAGGATGGCTCGCATCCGATGCCACTCTCGGCGGCATTCGACTCGCTGACGTCGTCGCCGGTGGCGGTGAACGTGGCCTACTACGTGGGGCACGGGACACTCCGTGGCGCCGTCATGGGTGACGATTTCAAGCGCGTCGCGACCGCAACAGAAGTGGACTCGATGGCGACTCTGCTCACACGCGAGTTGGCGGCGGGCGCACTGGGCTTGTCGACGGGACTCGAGTACGATCCTGGCATCTATTCCGATCGTGCGGAAGTGCTCGCGTTGGCCAAGGTCACGGCAGCGGCGGGCGGGCGATACATCAGCCACCTGCGCAGCGAGGATCGCTGGTTCTGGGATTCGATCGAGGAAATCATCACGATCGGTCGCGAAGCGAAACTGCCGGTGCAGATCAGTCATGCCAAGCTGGGCATGATTCCGCTGTGGGGGAAAGCGGACAGTGTGCTGCGCGTGCTCGATCGTGCGCGCGCGTCCGGCGTGGACATCACGGCCGACGTCTATCCGTATCCATATTGGCAGAGCACGCTCACCGTGCTGTTCCCAAAGCGCGACTTCGACAATCGTGCTGAGGCGCAGAAGATTCTGCGCGAGATCGCGACACCCGACGGGCTGTTGATTGGAGCGTTTGCGGCAAATCCTGCATATCAGGGCAAGACCGTCGCTGAAATCGCCGTCATGCGAAAGGAAGACCCAGCGAGCACGTTGATGGGACTGATTCGCGAGTCCATCGCCTGGCGAAAAGCCAGCAAGGGTACCGACCGCGAGGGGCAAACGGCGGAGCGTGTGGTGGCGACCAGCATGTCGGACGCTGACGTATCGACGCTGATGGCCTGGCCGCACGCGAACGTCGGCTCTGACGGTTCGATGAACGGTTCGCATCCCCGCGGGTTCGGTGCTTTCCCCCGCGTGTTGGGACGAATGGTGCGCGAGCAGCACACGCTCACGTTGGAAGACGCGATCCGCAAGATGACCAGCCTGTCCGCCGCGCACGTCGGGATCAAGCGGCGCGGCAGGCTCATGGTCGGGTCGTATGCTGATCTGGTACTGTTCGATCCGACCACGGTGATCGACCACGCCACGCCAAAGGAGCCGCATCTGCTGTCCAGCGGAGTGCTCGGCGTTTGGGTGAATGGTCGCCGCGTCTGGGAGAACGAGAAGGCAACTGGCGTACATCCAGGGCGCGTGCTTAGGCGGCCATAAAGTGGTAGGGAAAGAAGGACTGCCCAAACGTCTATCCGCAGCGTAGCGTTGCCGCGTGATACTTTCTGCCATTGGGCTCGCGCTCGGATTGCTCCTCGGGATCCTCGGTGGTGGAGGGTCCATTCTCACCGTTCCCGCGCTGGTCTACAGCGCCGGTATCGAGCCGAAGACGGCGATTGCCATGAGCATGGCCATTGTTGGTACAACGTCGGCCGTGGGCGCGATACGCAAGTGGCGCGAGGGGACCGTCCGCCTGAGCGCGGCAATCACGTTCGGTTTGGCGGCCATGCTCGGGGCGCTGGGCGGGGCCCGATTGGCGGCGCTGATTCGTGGCGATGTACAGCTGATCCTGCTTGCGCTGGTGATGTGTGCCGCCGCAACGGCAATGCTCCGCTCGAGGGTCGCGGCACCGTCGACCGCGGTGGTGCGTCCGGCGCTGCTGGCGCTGTCTGGCTGCGCCGTGGGCGTGCTCACGGGGGTGATAGGCATTGGCGGTGGTTTTCTCATCGTCCCGACCCTGACAATGCTGGCTGGTCTCGGCATGGCTGAGGCCATTGGTACGTCTCTGGCGATTATCACCATGAACTCAGCGGCCGGGTTCGCGGGAACCGTTGGACAGGTGGCAATGCCCTGGCGCGAGACGGCGCTGGTGGCGACCGCGGCTGTTGCCGGGATTCTCATGGGGTCTTCCGTGGGGGCCAAGCTATCCGCCGCGCAGCTCAAGCGTGCTTTCGCCCTTTTCCTGTATGCGGTGGCGCTGTTCGTGCTCTACTCGAACCGTGCGGTGTTGCTGACCCTGGCGCGCGGCTGAGTCAGCGGTTACGCGCGCGCACCGCCCGTCAGGACGCGTTGCCTTCCGTCCGTCGGCGCGCTTCCGACAGGAACGCAGGTTCGAGTTGCAGCAGATTCGCCAGTTTGCGCATGAGATACGACTCGTTGCCTTCGATGGTGCCGTCGGCGAGCACCACCTGCCACATCAGTTCGGCGAGAACCATGCGCTGCGAAAGATCATAGTCGCGGACCACTTGCCTCGTGAATACGAAGTCGTCGACCGCGTCGCGGCTCGCGCTCGCGGCCTCCGCCATCAGCACGGAGGCGCCGTCGGCGTCAACGCCAAAGTGGCGTTGCAGAATATCGAGAATCCGTTGGCGTTCGACGTCGCTGAACTCCCCGTCCACATTGGCGAGTTCCAGCAGCAGCGCACAGGCCGCCACGCGGACGTCCGCTGGATGCGTCCGGGAGTGCGCGCCGGGAGTGCCCTGGAGACTGTCACCGATCAATTTGCGCAGCGCGTCGAGCATATTCGTGAGTGCAGTGTCGTGACGTGAAGCGAGCCATGCCAGGCGTACGGCCTGTCCCGCGCATCGGCGGTGTGTGCCGCAGTGGTCCGTTCGCGCGGCCCACCATGCGAACCACATACTGGCACGGGTGTTGGCGGCGAGCAATACCGTGAACCCGACAGCTCGGGAAAGCGCCGGAAGGCAGCCTCGCGCCTTGGTGCCGAACGGAGCGACGGTGCACGGTGATGATCACGGTTGACCCGAGATTGGCCCGTGGGCAGCTTCAGGAATGGCCAGCGCGATGCGTGGGTATGGCGCCTGCTGCGTGACCGGAGATACCATCCCCTGGTGTGGAGTACATGATGACCGGATTTTGTCAGGTTCGAAGCGTGCGGCGAATCGTTCGATGCATCGCGGTGCTGGCGGTTGCGGTTGCGGGCGTCGGCGTGGCCGCCTCACCCAGCGCGGCCCTGCGACACCTCCGCTTGGTGAGGTCGTCGCCCTCGAAGGATGCAACGTTGACAACGTCCCCCGACGCGATCCAGCTGTGGCTCTCAGAGCCGACGGAGCTCCCCGGGAGTAGGGTGACCCTCGCGACCGAAGCTGGGGCAGTTGTTGCCACCGCGGCGTTGACCAGGGCCGGCGTCAAGAGCGCACCACTCGTGGCCACGCTGCTCAAGCCGCTCGCGGCGGGCACATACAAGGTGACGTGGAAGGCGATGTCCAAGGACGGACACGTCGTAAGTGGCATGTTCGGATTCAAGATCGCCGGTCGTTGATGTTGATGTTGATGTTGATGCTGATGTTGATGCTGATGGCGAGTGTCGAATGACAGCGTCAGTGCCCGCGCTGTCGATTGTCATTGCCAGCAGTAACGCGGCCCGGTCGCTGGACCGGTGCTTGCGCGCCATCATGCAGGAACCCGATGCGCAGCTGCGCGAAGTGATCGTATCTGACAGTTCCACCGATGACACCGCAGCGCTCATGCGTGCGTTTCCCTCGGCGCAGTTCCTGCACACCGAAGCGCCGCGAAATCTGGCCCAGCTGCGCGGCAGCGGTATCGCCGCAGCGCGGGGCCAAGTCATCGCGCTGATCGATCCCTACGCGATCGTCGCACCCGGTTGGCAAGCGGCGGTGCTGCGGGCACACGATGCGAACGATGCGCCCGTCATCGGCGGCGCCGTCGAGCTGGACCGTGTGAACGAGCGCGCGTGGTGGCCCGTCGCTCTCTTCATCAACGAGTACGGCATGTTCATGCCGCCTGTACAGCAGGGCGCGGCGGACATCCTTCCCGGATGCAACCTCTCCTACAAGCGAGAGGCGCTTTTCGATGGCGAGCGGCCGCGGTATCCAGTGTTCTGGAAGACCTTCGTGAATTGGGACGTGGAACGAGGAGCCGCGATGTGGTTGAGTGGCGACGTGGTGGTCACGCTGCACAAGTCCATCCCGTTCGCTCATTTTCTGGTGTCGCGTTTCCACCATGGCCGCAGCTTTGCCGCAATGCGAAGCCTCGAGTGGTCGGCGGTGGCGCGCATGACCCGAGCGATGGCATCGCCCCTGCTGCCGGCCGTACTGTACTCGCGCTGGGCTCGGGTCTATTGGCCCAAGCGTCGTCGGAGACTCCAGCTGGTGCTCACGACGCCCATACAGCTGCTGCTCTTCACCAGCTGGGCGATGGGAG
>JANNEV010000106.1:0-1829 GCA_031379145.1 Gemmatimonadaceae bacterium | reverse complement strand
CCGGAAATTCCCATGATCGAAGTCCACGATCTTAAAAAGACCTTCAAAGCCAAAACCGGCCCGGTGCATGCGGTGCGCGGCGTGAGCTTCACCGCCGAAGACGGCCAGATCACCGGTTTGCTCGGTCCCAACGGCGCGGGCAAGACCACGACGCTGCGCATGCTGTACACGCTGATGTCGCCCGATTCGGGTCACGTGCGCGTCGATGGCGTCGATATCCAAAAAGACGCGACGGCGGTACGCCAGCGTTTAGGCGTTCTGCCGGATGCGCGCGGCGTCTACAAGCGCCTGACCGCGCGCGAGAACATCGCCTATTTCGGGCGCCTGCATGGGCTCGATGAAGCGACGATCGCGACGCGCACCGCGGAATTGGCGACGACGCTGAAAATGACCGACTTCCTCGATCGTCGCACCGAAGGTTTCTCGCAGGGCCAGCGCACCAAGACTGCGATCGCGCGCGCACTGGTGCATGCGCCAAAGAACGTGATTTTGGACGAGCCCACCAACGGCCTCGACGTGATGACCACGCGCGGATTGCGCGGCTTTCTGCAGCATCTGCGCGCCGACGGCCATTGCGTGATTTTTTCCAGCCACATCATGCAAGAGGTGGCGGCGCTGTGCGACCGCATCGTCGTGATCGCGGCCGGCGAAGTCAAAGCCATCGGCACGCCGGACGAACTGCGTGCGCTCACCGGCGAGGACGATTTGGAGGACGTTTTCGTCCGCCTTGCCGACCTGGATCGGGAGGACGCAGCATGAGCACGTTTTTTAGCAGCACGATATTGACCGTCGCAAAGAAAGAGCTGCTCGATCTGTTTCGCGACCGCAGAACGGTGATGCTCGGCCTGCTGTTCACGCCGCTGCTGATCCCCGCGATGCTGCTGGGCATCAACAGCTTGGCCGAAAAGAAACAAAAGACGCAGTTGGAATCGACCCTCAAACTACCGGTGATCGGCGCCGAGCACGCACCGAATCTGGTCGCGTTTCTTAAGAGTCAGAATATCGAACCGCAAAATCCGCCGCGCGATGCGGTAGCTGCTGTTCGCGATCAAACCTTCGATGCTGTGCTGCGTATTCCTGATGCGTTTCCGGCGCAATGGCGCAACAGCAAGCCGGCGGTGGTCGAGATCATTTACGACAGCTCGCGTCAGGATTCGCAGATTCCGGTCGAGCGCATCCGTGCCACGCTGCAAGCGTACGCGGGTCAACTCGGCGCGCTGCGCGTGATGCAGCGCGGGGTCGATCCGAGCATCGCAACGCCGCTGCAAGTGGCGCAGCGCGATGCGGCGACGCCGGAAGCCAAGCGCGGGATGATTCTCGGCATCATGCTGCCGTATCTGCTGATCATCAGCAGTTTTCTCGGCGGCGCGTATCTGGTCATCGATGTGACCGCAGGCGAACGCGAACGACAGTCGCTCGAACCGCTGCTGGCCACGCCGGCCGCGCGTACCGCGATCATGAGCGGCAAAATTCTCGCAGCCTGCGCCTTCGGTATGCTGAGTCTGTTTTTGATTCTCGCCGCATTCAAAATCAGCTTGAGTTTCGGTCCTGCCGGCATGCGCTCGTTGACGATGTCGGTTCCGGTCATCGGGCAAATGCTGCTGGTGCTGCTGCCGATGGTGTTGATCGGCACGACCCTGCTGACGCTGATCTCGGCCAGCGTCAAGTCGGTGAAGGAAGCGCAGAGTTTCATGACCTTGTTGATGCTGATGCCGATGATTTCCACCGTCGTGCTGATGGTAAACCCGTTGAAGCAGCAGATCTGGCAGTTCGCGGTGCCGTTCTTGGCGCAGAACCAATTGATTCTCAAGCTGCTGCGCAGCGAGTAC
>JANNEV010000072.1:0-15623 GCA_031379145.1 Gemmatimonadaceae bacterium | reverse complement strand
CGGCCGGGCATTTTGCCGCCCACCGGATCGCATCGTCGATGGACTCAGTCTCGAGAATGTAGTAGCCACCCAACTGCTCCTTCGTCTCCGCGAACGGCCCGTCCGTGCTGTGCACCTTGCCGTCACGAACACGCACCGTCGTGGCCGTGAACGTCGGCTGCAGTTCGTCGCCGGCCCGCATTACGCCAGCAGCAACCAGCTCTTGCGAGTACGCACCGAATTGCTGGAGGAACTGCGACATCGCTTCCGGAGGCATGGCGCCCCACTGCTGTTCGTTGCCGTAGATCAGAATCATGTAGCGCATCGGTCGGTCTCCGTCAGAGAAATGAGGACTGCGCGAAATTGCGCGCGAGACGCGTCGTGGTCGAGTGTCGAGGCAGACCCAATGGTCCGATCCGCCCCACTGACTGCGCAGCGTCCGGCAGCAAATCGACGTGGCGGCCTTGCCGGATCGACATGGTGGCCGGAACTGTTACAGAGCGCCTTCGGCGGCGTGGCCCTCACCCCTGCGCCGGGCTAGCCTTCGGCATGGCACGAGGCGGAGGTTCGGGCGTGGGCGCATTCTCGGGGAATCCGGGTTCAAACGGCAGTCGAGGCCCGCGCGGCAATGCGCCACCGCCGCGCTCGCTGCGAGAGCGGTTGGGAGCCGTGCGGAATGTCCCGCCATTTCTGCTGCTGATCTGGAACACCAGCCGTGCGTTGACGCTTGGCACGCTGCTGCTGCGGCTGGTGCGGGCCATCCTGCCCGTGCTCACCCTGTACGTGGGCAAGCTGATCATCGACGAGGTGCTGGCGCACGCTCGAACTCCCGGCGCTGCGGGAGGCGTTGCGGCGTGGATCGCGGACGCGACGTCCGAACGAATGCTCTGGCTGCTGGCGGCCGAGTTCGGGCTGGCGGTGCTGTCCGATGTGCTTGGCCGCCTGGTGTCGCTGCTGGATTCCCTGCTCTCCGAGCAGTTCTCGAACGCCACCAGCGTTCGGCTCATGCAGCATGCGGCCACGCTGGACCTTGAGGATTTCGAGGACAGCGAGCAACAGGACAAGCTTGAGCGCGCTCGACGACAGGCCTCCGGCCGCATGTCGCTGATGAGTCAGCTGTTCAGTCAGGTGCAGGATCTCATTACCATCGGGAGTTTCGCGGCCGGCATGGTGGTCTTTGCCCCATGGCTCATTGCGCTGCTCTTCATCGCGTTGATTCCGGCGTTTCTCGGCGAGGCCTACTTCAACGAGCGGAGCTATGCGTTGGCATTCTCTCGCACCGCCGATCGCCGCGAGCTCGACTACGTGCGAATGACGGGGGCGAGCGTCGAGGCGGCGAAGGAGGTCAAGATCTTCGGCTTGAACGACTTCCTCATTGAGCGTTACCAACGACTGGCCAACGACTTCTATCGGGCCAATCGCATCCTGGCCGTCAAGCGGGCCAGTTGGGGAGGCGTGCTTACCGCCGTGGGGACGGCGGGATACTACGTGGCGTATGCGTTCATCGTGTGGCGCACGGTTGCCGGGCAATTCACCATCGGGGACCTGACGTTTCTCGCGGGGTCGTTTCGTCGATTGCGCGGACTGCTGGAGGGGTTGCTGATTGGCTTCACGCAAACGGCAAGTCAGGCGCTCTATCTCGACGACCTCTTTTCGTTCTTCACGATTCAGCCGCGCGTCGTGAAGCCAACGCACCCGCGTCCATTCCCCGCAGTGATGGCCACCGGTTTCGTCTTTGAAGACGTCGGCTTCAAGTATCCCTCCGCAGAACGTTGGGCGGTGCGGCACCTCGATTTTTCGTTGCGCGCCGGCGAGGTATTAGCGCTCGTTGGCGAGAACGGCGCGGGCAAGACCACGCTGGTCAAGTTGCTGGCGCGTCTCTACGATCCGGTGGAAGGTCGGATTCTGCTGGACGGCCACGATCTGCGCGAGTACGACCCGGCCGACTTGCGCGCCAACATCGGCGTCATCTTTCAGGACTTCGTGCGTTACAACATGACAGCGGGCGAGAACATTGCCGTCGGTCGTATTGACGCGCGGCAGGATCGTGCTCGGATCGTGACCTCGGCCGAGCGCAGCCTGGCCAGCGACGTGATTGCCAAGCTGCCGGACGGCTATGATCAGCAAGTTGGCAAGCGATTCCGGACGGGCGTGGACCTGTCCGGTGGCGAGTGGCAGAAAGTGGCGATTGCGCGGGCGTATATGCGTGACGCGCAAATGCTGATTCTCGATGAGCCCACGGCGGCGCTTGACGCGCGCGCCGAGTTTGAAGTGTTCCAGCGGTTCAAGGAGCTGAGTGCGGGCCGCACCGCGGTGCTGATTTCACATCGATTCTCGAGCGTGCGCATGGCGGATCGCATTCTCGTGCTCGAGCAGGGCAAGGTGGAGAGTGCCGGCACGCACGACGAACTGCTTGCCCAACGCGGTCGATATGCCGAACTCTTCAACTTGCAGGCGGCCGGCTATCGCTAACTGAGGAGTCGGAAGTATCGCGCGAATATCGCCTTCACCGTCGGCGTCAGTTTGCGTCGACGCCACTGGTCGGCCGCCTTGCGCAGCATCTCGCCCTGCGTGGGATAGGGATGCATGGTGCGGCCGATGGCCGACAGTCCCAGTTTGGCGGTCATGGCCAGCGTCACCTCGCCGATGATCTCGCCCGCGTGCTCGGCCACCAAGGTGGCACCGACAATGCGGTCGGTATCCCTGGCGAGAATAATGCGACAGAAGCCGGAAGTCTCGTCGTCCAGCCGAGCGCGATCCACGTCGTGCAAGGGCACCGTGACGACGTCCACTGCGATCTGCTTCGTGGCGGCATCCCGCGCCGAGAGGCCGACGCTCGCGACCTCAGGGCTGGTGTACGTGACGCGCGGTGTAATCAGTGCGCTGGCCTTGCCGCGTCCAAAGAAGAGTGCGTTCGCCACCACCAGTCTGGCCTGAAAGTCCGCCGCATGCGTGAACTGCTGCGCCGAGCACACGTCGCCGACTGCATAGACGCGTTTGTTGCTGGTTCGCAGCCGATCGTCCACCGTCACTCCACGTTGGCCGTCAAACCGCACCAGCGCCTTCTCGAGTTGGAGTCCGTGCACGTTGGGTGCGCGGCCGAGCGCGAGAAGCAGCGCATCGGATCGGAGGGTGGAATCGAGCCCGTGCTGCCGGATGTGGATGGCCGTTTCGCCATTGCTCTGTTCTACGCGAAGCACCGACGTTTCCTGCAGAACCGTTACGCCGTCTTCGCGCAGCGCCGCCTCAACGATCGCGGCGGCTTCAGCATCTTCGCGCGGCATCAGTTGGACGTCACGATTGACCAGTGTGACGTGGGTACCAAGCCGAGCGAATGCCTGCGCCAATTCGCAGCCGATTGGTCCGGCGCCGACGACGACAAGGTGGGTGGGACGCGCGGTCAGGGTGAAGATGCTTTCGTTGGTATAGAACGGAACGTCGGCGAGGCCCGGAATTGGAGGGACGGCGGCACGAGCTCCGGTGGCAATCACCGCACGCCGGAACTTCAGACGCTGGCCTTCCACTTCGACGGCATCAGGTCCGACAAACGCTGCATCTCCCAGAAACACATCCACGCCCAGATCGCGGAAACGCGGCGCGCCGTCCACCGGGGACATGTCTGCGCGGAGCCGACGAAGTCGCGACATCACGGCAGCGAAGTCGCCGTCTCCTGCGGGTGCGGGCGCACCGAAACGACGCTGTCCCTGCCGGCCTTCGCTCCACGCGCGCGCCGCTCGAATCACGGCCTTCGACGGTACGCAGCCGACGTTGAGGCAGTCTCCGCCCATAAGGTGACGCTCGATCAGCGCCACACGTGCGCCAAGCCCGGCGGCCGCCGCCGCGGTGACCAGTCCTGCCGTCCCGGCTCCGATGACAACCAGGTGATAGCGGGACGCGGGCGTGGGGTTCTGCCACGACGAGGGGTGGACCTGTTCGAGCAAGCGACGATCGTCGGCATCGTGGGGCAGAAGCGACGGCCGAGGCGTGTTCATGCCGGCGTTTCGCGTGGGCGCCGCCAGTGCGGAACTCATTGTGTCTTCTCCGATTCGCGCAGCGCCCGTCCGGCGACGCGGGTAATGAGCGTGGTGACGGCGATCGTGGCGGCGAGTCCGATGGCGAGCACGACGTAGTAGCCGGTGTCCCGGACCGGCGCACGCCCAGCAGCAACCGTGGCCACATCCCCCGCCAACTTGCCGTAGTACACATACAGCACCGTGCCCGGCAGCATGCCGACGGAGGCAACCACGTAGTCAGCGAAGCGCACCTTGGTGAGGCCCAGCGCATAGTTCAGCAAGGAAAACGGAAACACGGGCGACAGACGCAACAGAAACACGATCTTGCGCCCATTGGCCGCGATTGCGCGATCGAGTGACTGAAACCGCGTGTTGCCAGCCAGTCGGCGCTCCACGGCGCCACGCGCCACATACCGGGCAACCAGAAACGCGGCCGCTGCACCGCACGTCGCCCCCACAAACACGTAGGCGACCCCGAACCCGAGACCGAAGATTGCGCCAGCGGCCAGCGTCAGTACCGACCCGGGAATGCCCGCAACGGCCGCCGCGATATAGCCGAGCACGAAGACCACCGGGCCCAGCGCGCCGAGGCCGCGGATCCAGTCCGTAAACTGCGGTACATACTTGGCACCGGAGCGTCCGAGCAGCAGAAGCGCCGCAACCGCGACCACAATCAGCAGCGCGGTTCGGATGCGAGCGGTCGTGGATGGTGGAGTCGACGCCGCGGAGGCCATATCTATAGGGGTCATACCATCGGGGAAGTAAGGCGGTGGATGCGTCCGGCGGAACGGAGTGGCACCGGCTACGGGTACGCTCTCTACGCCTCTGCCGCAACGCTTGGATTGGCGGCGATCCGAGTTGCGAAGCTATTCCCCTGGAGATCTATTCGTTCCTGAACGGCGTAAGCAGGGCGGTTGGCCCACCCTCAACACGCAAAATCATGCTCACGCCCTGTACTCGCCCAACGTCGCGCCGAAGCTCCGTGCGCTCGCTCCTTGCGCTGAGCGCACTGTGTTCCATCGCGTTGTGTGCCACGCCCGTGCGCGTGCTGCACGCGCAATCACCGACCGTGGATCACACGATGTTCGACGCCTTGCTTCGCGCACATGTGGTGAAGGGCATGGTGAACTATGATGCCTTCGCCAAAGCGCCGGAGTTCAAGGCCTATCTCGCCAAGCTGGCCGCGACGGATCCCAAGCCGCTGCCGCGAGCGGAGCAGCTCGCGTTCTGGATCAACGCGTATAACGCCTACACGATCCAGCTCATCAACTCTCACGACGAACGCGAGTCGATTCGGAACATCAATCGCAGCCTCGGCTTCGTGAAGGCCTTCGGCCCGTGGAAGCAGAAGCTGGCCGTGGTGGGTGGCAAGGCCTACGGGCTGGACGAGATCGAGCAGGACATCATACGCCCCACGTACAAGGAACCGCGTATTCACTTTGCGCTGGTGTGCGCGGCCATGGGGTGCCCGCCGTTGCGCAGCGAAGCGTTTACGGGAGCCAGACTCGAGGCACAGCTCGACGATCAGGCGCGCGTCTTTCTGCTCCAGTCGCCCACCAAGAATCGCGTGGACGTGGCCAAGCGGACCGTGTTCGTGAGCCCGATTTTCGTGGAGTTTCGCGACTACATCAAGGACTTCGGCGGTTCGAATGCCACCGTCGGGGCGTTCATCGCCAAGTACTATCCCATGGGAGCTGAGCGGGACCTGCTCACCAGTGGCTCGTTCACCGTGACGACCACAACATACGACTGGACGTTGAACAGCCAGGCGAATGCCGCTCGCCGATAGCCAGCAGGCACGTCGTGGTCCGCGCGAGACGCTCGTGCAGATCATGCGGCAGCCCGTGGGGGCGGAAGCGCGCGCGTTGCTCGCAAGCAACTGGGCCACGTTGGACCGCAGTATGCGGGTACCGCAGCAGATGTTCGGCCGTCAGGGCAACGGCTGCGGAGCGACCATTGGCGCCATGCCGCGCTGTGACTTCGCCTGTCGCGGCTGCTACCTCAACGCGGATGCCAACAGGATTCCGGCGGAGTCGGTGGAGGCCATCAAGGCGCAGATGCGCGCGCTTCGGCCAATCCTCGGCCACGCAGGCAACCTCCAATTGACCGATGGAGAAGTGACGCTGCGTCCGGTGGAAGAAGTCGTCGACCTGCTCCGATACGCACAGTCGCTCGATCTGATCCCGATGTTGATGACACACGGCGACTCGTTTCGTCGTCGTCCGGGGCTGCTGGAGCAACTCATGGTCGAGGGCAATCTCGCCGAAGTGAGTATCCACGTGGATACCACACAGCGAGGCCGCGTCGGGGAGGCGTTTCGATACGCGCGCACGGAAGTGGAGCTCAACCCGCTCCGCGCGGAGTTCGCCGCGATGATCCGTGCTGCCGAACGCACCACCGGGCGTCGGCTGCGCGCTGCAACGACGATGACCGTCACGCGGGACAACCTCGACGGCGTCGCGGACGTGGTGCGCTGGCTGACGCAGCACACGGATGCCTTTCGGCTGATCAGCTTTCAGCCTATCGCCCAAGTCGGTCGGACCGAGGACGGACTGGGTGGCGGGGTGGAAGTGGAGGCGCTGTGGGATCGGGTGGCGGACGGCCTGGGCATAGCCGGCGGTGCCGCGCGTACCCAACGGATGGGCGTCTGGTTCGGGCACGCCGATTGCAATCGCATGGTCAACGGCTTCGTCGTGCGACGGCGGGGGCAATTGCCTGCGTATCACGCGCTGCGCGACTCGGAGGCCGAGGTGGATGTGCGCGCCGTGGACGGCTTTCTTGCTCGGTTCGGTGGCGTATCGTTTCGGCTGGATAGTCGAATGGGAGCGGTGGCGCGCGCGGTCGGATTGCTGGGCGCAGCGCCGCGTTTTTTCGCGGGCATTCTCCCACCCTTTGCGCGCCACTGGCTGCGTCGCGTCGGCGAGGGCAATGCGTGGCGTGGTCTGTGGCGACTGCTGAGCCGCGAGAGTTCCGTCACGCCGCTGGTCCTCGTGAGTCACCACTTCATGAGCCGCGAGGAGATCGAGACACCGCTGGGTCAGGCGCGCCTGGCGCACTGCGTGTTCCGCGTGCCGATCAACGGGACCATGACCTCGATGTGCGAAGTGAACGCGCTCGGCATCCGCGAGCGGTACTACGCGGCGCTCTCACCCGCTGCCGAGTACGCTGCCGTCTCCTGACGGCTGTTCCCCAATCGTCAGCGCAAGCGGATCAGCGCAAGCGGACGTCGGTCGAATGAACGAATCCGTCCGGATCCGTCGTGCCGTCGGGATCCGGCGAGTACGTCCACCACAGCACCGAGGCGACGGTGGTCTCGGCTGAGTAGCCCGTGATTGACTCGAACGGCAGCACGGTTTGGCTGCCCGGTTCGAGTGTCGGCGGGTTCAGTCCACCAGGGGGGAACAGCGCCGCCATCATCATGGTGGAGTCCATGGCCACGTAGCCCACCAGCGCACTGGTGGTGTTCTCGAGCACGAGCGTCCCAGCACGCACGCTCACGTTGAGCGTGCCGTCGGCCTCGGAGTACGTCTCGGTCGTGGGCTCATTCATGGCGGCAATAGTGCAGCGCGGCAGGGCGTGTTGACATAGGGGGTGGGGGTATATAGCCTTTACCCGTATGGAGGCCGTCATGTCGGCATTGGATTGGGCGGTGATCATCGCTGGCGCGGCCGCGATGGGGGGAGTGGGGTGGTACTTCTTCGGCGCGTTGGCGAGGAAGAGGTGACCGAGACGGCGGCGACGCCAACGCGCGCAGGCGACACGACGGTGCAGATCCCCGTGTCCGGCATGACGTGCGCCGCCTGTTCCTCGCGCGTGCAGCGCACGCTGCTGCGGCAGCCCGGAGTTGCCGACGCCGCGGTGAATCTCATGATGGGCACGGCATCGGTTACCTTCGACCCCGGAGTGACCGGGCCGGCCGCGCTGGTCGAGGTCATATCGGACATCGGGTATCCGGCGGAACTGCCGCAGCCTGAGTTGGACCCGTTTGTCGAGCAGGAGTCCCGGGATCGCGCACAGGCTGCTGAGTATAAGGCGCTCCGTCGTCGCGCTGTTGTGAGCCTGGTCGCGGGCGTGTTCGCCATGGTCATCACGATGCCGCTGATGGGCTCGCACAGCATGCCCGTCGGCGCGACGCAGATGGATCCGTTCATGGAGCGAGTCATGGGCGCCCTGACGCCTTGGCTGCGGATGGCGGCACCGTGGTTGTATGCGATTCCGGCAGCCGCGATCACCTGGGTACTGCTGTTGACGTCACTGGCCACGATGATGTGGGCGGGGCGTCACTTCTACGTCCGCGCCTGGACCGCGTTCCGGCATCGGGCGGCGGACATGAACACGCTCATCGCCGTCGGGACGCTCGCTGCGTTCACCTACTCCGTGGCGGCAACCGTGCGTCCGGCGTTCTTCGTTGCACACGGCGTGGCGCCGGACGTGTACTACGAGGCGGTCGTGCTGATCATCGCGCTGATTCTTGTCGGGAACACCTTCGAGGCACGCGCCAAACAGGAGACGTCCGGCGCGTTGCGGGCATTGGCACAGCTGCAGCGACCAACGGCGCGTGTTGCGCGCCCGACGGATAGTGGGGATGTGATCGACGTGGAGTTGCCGGTCGCGCAGGTGCGGTCGGGCGACCTGGTGCTTGTGCGCCCGGGCGAACGCGTGCCGGTGGACGGCGTGATCATCGAGGGCAGCAGCGATGTCGATGAGAGCATGCTGACTGGCGAGTCCATGCCCGTCTTCAAGGCCGCACAGGATTCGGTTATCGGCGGGACCATGAATGGACGCGGCGCGTTCCGGTTGCGCGCCACGACGATCGGCGCGCGGAGTGTGCTGGCCAACATCGTCATGCTCATGCGGGACGCACAGAGCACGCGGGCGCCCATCCAGGCGCTCGCCGACACGATCAGCGGCGTGTTTGTTCCGGTGATCCTGATGCTCTCCATCGCGACGTTCGTGGTCTGGTTTGTGGCCATGCATACGCATGATCATGGCGCGGCCGAATCGACGGTGCGCGCGTTCTCAGCGATGGTCGCCGTGCTGATCATCGCGTGTCCATGCGCGATGGGCCTTGCCGTGCCCACGGCGGTCATGGTGGCGACTGGTCGCGGCGCGTCGTTGGGGCTGCTGATCAAGGGGGGAGAGGCGCTGCAACGCGCGGGCAGCGTGACCACGATCGTGCTCGACAAGACCGGCACGGTGACCGAAGGACGTCCCACCGTCACCGACGTGGAGATGGCGCACGGTGCGACGATGGCACGCGATGAAATGCTGCGGTTGGTGGCGTCGCTGGAGTCGCTGAGCGAACACCCGCTGGCGTCGGCGATCGTGCGGTATGCCGATGGGCTCGGGCTGCCTGTTGTTGCGGTCCAGCAATTCAACGCCCATGTCGGGCGTGGGGCGTCCGGCGTGGTGGGAGAGCAGTCGGTCGCCGTGGGCAATGCGGCGATGATGGCGGAGCTGCATGTCGACATTGCCGCCCTGACAGCGACGGCTGACGCACTGGCTGCGATGGCCCGCACCCCGATGTTTGTGGTCATCGCTGAACGCGCAGTTGCCGTGATCGCCGTGGCCGATCCGGTGCGCGCAACGTCGGAGGATGCGATTGCGCGAATGCGCGCCCTCGGACTCGAAGTGGTGTTGCTCACGGGCGACCATCAGCACACGGCCGAAGCAGTGGCCGCCGCGATCGGCGTGGATCGTGTGGTGGCCGGTGTGCTGCCCGAGGGGAAGGTGGCGGAGATTGTGCGTCTGCAGGCGGCGGGACGCATCGTTGCCATGGTCGGAGACGGCGTGAACGATGCGCCTGCCCTCGCGCAAGCCAACGTCGGCATCGCGATCGGCAGCGGCACCGACGTCGCGCAGCAGGCCGCCGATCTCGTGCTCATGCGCGCGGACCTGCACGGCGTGGCGGATGCCATCACCCTCTCGCGCGCCGCCATGCGCACCATGACGCAGAATCTCTTCTGGGCGTTCGCCTACAACGTGATTTGCGTGCCGATCGCAGCGGGCGTGCTGTTCCCGGCGTTCGGCGTGTTGCTCAGCCCGATACTGGCCAGCGCAGCGATGGCGCTGAGCTCGGTGAGTGTGGTGGGCAACAGTTTGCGCTTGCGGCGCTTTCGTGCCGCGTCAACCACGCCGACGTCGCGTCGGTCCGCTACAGATCTTCCTCGCCCGGCGGCCTCGGCACCTCGTACTCGTCCTTCGGCAGCTTGAACGCCGCGGCGATCTTCGGGTCGCCATCCACGCCCAGCACGCGCTGCGCGACGTACTCGCCCGCCACCGGTCCAAACTTGAAGCCTTCGGACTGACCAACGCCAGCAATCCACGCGTTCATGGTGTCGGGAACATGATCGACGATGAAGTCCCGATTGCTGCTCGACTCGTAGTGGCAACAGCGCGTTTCCAGCAACGGGGCGTTGGCCAGCAGCGGGAATCGGCGCTGCACGAAGCGTCGCATGCCGTCGATGTTGGCCGGACTCGCCCAGCGTGAACTCGTGTCTGGATCGTTCTGCAGCGGATCTGGCGGCGGAGGTGGTGGCGCGCTCCGAGCGCGCGCCTCGCGCTCGGCTTTCTGCTCCGGCGTTTCCGGCGGCAGCGCCGCGCCGATGCCGCCGCGCACGCGGAAGCCGCGGCTATCCGTGGGCAGTGCCGCCCAACCCGTGACGCCGGGGAAGTTGTAGCTGGGCAGATTGGGATACGTGAAACGTGCATCGCCAACCGGGGTGCCCCAGTAGGTCACGTACCCAAGGGGAATCCGCATGCGGTTCTCCATGAGCTTGGGGAACAGCTTGCGCAGCCACGGCCCGCAGGCAAACACGTACGAGTCGCCGCGAATGATGTCGCCGTTCTGGAGAATGACGCCGTCCATCT
Source organism: Gemmatimonadaceae bacterium (assembly GCA_031379145.1). Taxonomy (GTDB): domain Bacteria; phylum Gemmatimonadota; class Gemmatimonadetes; order Gemmatimonadales; family Gemmatimonadaceae; genus Gemmatimonas. The sequence goes on along the minus strand of JANNEV010000072.1, from coordinate 4,761 downwards.
GGCCGTTGCGAATGGGGCCGGGCGTGACGCGCGAGGTGATGTACGTGGCCCCCATCTTGATCGCGATCGCGGTGACGGCCTGCGTGGAGGCGCGCGCGCGCGCGACGCCGGCGTCGGGTTCGTAGATCGCGATCGTGGTGTCGTCGGCATTGATCACCGGCCAACGTTTCCGCACTTCATCGCCGGTAATCACTTCGTGGGCGACGTTGTTGGCCTTCCACAGCTCGATCGTGCGCTTGAGAAAGGGTTCGTCCTTCTCGCGCATGATGACGTCGCCGGTGCGATGGTAGAACTGCGTTCGAAACACCGGTCCCCACTCGGCTTGAAACGCTTCCCATCGCCGGATGGACTCACGCGCCCACGGCGTCCAGAGTTCTCCGCTCACGCGATCGCCGTAAGACGACCGGATGCCGCGTGACTCGTCGCCGCTGGTGGAGCGCGAGTTCCCCGCGCCATAGGCGTCGATCAGGGTGACGCGAACCCCGCGCTGCCGCAGGTGATACGACGTCCAACCGCCCCACGCGCCCGCGCCAATCACCACCACATGGCCGACACTGTTGCCGGGCCCGCGCTTCTTCCTCTCGATGCCTCGCACCCGCGAGGCCGGAACGGAGGCGCAAGCGGCAGTGCCGGTCGCCAGGATGACTCCGGCGCCGGCTGTGGCAATGCGAAGGAAGTCGCGGCGCGCAATGCCAGCTGCGTCCGGGGTGTCCGGTAGAGCGGCATCACCGGCGAGCGTGAGATCAGTGGGGTCGAACTCGAGCGACATGGCGAACGCGGGCTGAAGGGTTCAGGCGAAGATGCCTCGTTCCGCACCCTGTTGCAATCCGCGTGGCGATTGCGCAGGTTGGCCGCCATGCAGCAATCACGCGTACAGCGAATCGGGCGACGGCAGGTACGGTCTGCGGTGGCCGCAGGTGTGGCCGCGATGCTCAAGTTCGCGCTGCTCGCGCCCGAGCAGGCGCAGGCGCAGGCGCCCTCGACGGCTGGCGACGTTCGCAGTTACGCCGAGGAGCAGGCCGCGCGCGGGGACCAACTGTTCACCCGGGTGTGCCTGCAGTGCCATACGCGCCGTGACATGTCCAGTCCGGACTTCAAGCTCAAGTGGAGCGGGCAGACTGCGTTCGATCTGTTCGACCTGATTCGGACCACCATGCCAGACTCTGCACCCGGAACCCTCGCGCCAGCCGAGTACGGCGACGTGACCGCCTACATGATGAAACTGAACGGGATGCGCGCCGGCAGTACGCCGCTGCCGCTCGACTCCACGTTGCGTCTCATCAAGCTCGATCTCCCGGCTACGTCGTCGCCTTCGTCGAGCGTCACGTCGGGCCACAGGTTCTACCGCTCTGCAGGAAGCACGTCCCGCAACAACCCGGCTACCCTTGCGCTCTCTGACGCCTTCTCCAACGCCCCGAGGCTCCCGATGTCCCGTTCGCTGCCGTTTCAGTCGCGCCGCTCCCTGTCACGTGGCCTCATGACCACGGCGGCCGCACTGTCGTTGGCCATTCCAGCGGTCACCCAAGCGCAGGCCCGTCAGCCGATCGTACCCGCGGGCATGAGCGCCTCGCCCACCCTCACGCCGGGCATTCGCATTGGTGATGTGGTGTACTCGTCAGGACAGCTCGGCATGAAGCGCGACGCGCCCGATTCCACCGTGGGTGGACAGACCACCGTCGCGCTGGAGAGCATCAAGGCGGTGTTCGAGGCCGCCGGCACGACAATGGCGCAGGCCGCCAAGTGCACCGTGTTCCTGATCGACGTGAAGGACTTTGGCGGCATGAACACCGCGTACCGTGCGTTCTTCCCCACGACCCCACCGGCGCGCAGCACAGTGGTGGTGGCGGCGCTGGTGGTGGCCGGAGCGAAGGTCGAGATCGAGTGCGTGGCCGCGATGCCGGGCAAGTAGGCACCACACGCAATTGAGCCGCGCAGGACGCATGGTCCGGCGCGGCTCGATTGGATGCTACGTGGTCGCGCTATGCGGCCGGTGACTACTTGGCCTTGGGCCAGATGACGCCCTGATTGGCGCGCGTGACCGTACCAATGCCCTTGTAGGTGAACTTCTGCAGCCGCTTGCCTTCGTACGTCTCAGTGGTGTACACGTTGCCCTTGGAGTCGGTGGCAATGCTGTGCACCGCGAAGAACTGTCCCGGCTGCCGACCACCATCACCAAAGCTGGTGAGGATCTCCAGCGATTGGCGATCCATCACGTACACCTTCTCGTTCCGTCCATCGGCGAGAAAGATGTATTTCTGTGCCGCATCGCGGGAGAACGCGATGTCCCACACCGAGCCATCGCCGCGCGTCTTCGGTGCGATGCGCACCTCCTTCACGAACGCGCCGTCCTTCTTGAAGACCTGAATGCGGTCATTCGGACGGTCGCACACGTACACCAGGCCGTCGTTGGACGGCTCGGCGCAGTGTACCGGGTTCCGAAACTGTTGTACCAGCGGGGCATCGGGGTTGTACGGGCCAAGGTTGGCGTCATCCGGCTTGTTCCCGTAGGCACCCCAGAAGCGCTTGATGGCGCCGGAGTTCATGTCGATCACGGCCACGCGCTTGTTGCCGTACCCGTCGGCGATGTAGGCCTCGTTGGCCTTGCCGTCGAAGGAGATCTTGGCCACTCGGCCAAAGTGCGAGGTGTCGTTGCTGGCAGCACTCTGCTTCGACTTGCCGAACTGCTTCAGGAACGTGCCGTCGTGCGTGAACTTGAGGATGTGCGAGTCGCCGCTACCGTTGCCGCCGATCCACACGTTGTCCTTGTCGTCCACCGAAATACCGTGATTGGACGACGGCCAGTCGTAACCCGAACCCGCGCCGCCCCACGCCTTTACCAGATTGCCGGCTGGGTCAAACTCCACCACCGGAGGTGCCGCGATGCAGCACTCGCCCAGCGGGCTGGCGCCACCTCCGCCCGCCTCCGTGCGCTGATTGAGCGTGGAGTCGCCGCGGTGGATGATGAACACATGGTCGCGGTTGTCCACACCGACCCCGATCACCGAGCCGAGAATCCAGTGGTTTGGCAGCGGCTTCGGCCAGACCGGGTCCACCTCGAACTTCGGAGCCTGCACCGTCTGTGCCCGATCATCGGCGCGCAGTGTCGCCTGCCCGAGGGCGAGTGCAATCACCGCTACACCGAGCGCGCCCCATCCCACCCGTCTTCGCGTCCTGGTCATTCGTGTCCCCCAAATCGTGACATGCCCCGTGTGCTTTTCCGAGGGCGATGATATGTTCGTTCGCCGGGGCGGCTACGTTCGTGCCGTCTCGCGTGCCCCTGAACTAACCCCGCCTTCCCTCTCTGTCCAGAGACTGCCGCTGCTGCCTGTGACCAGAGTCGTTCGTCGAGTGCTTGCTGGCGTGCTGCGCGAGGTGTCGGCGGGCGTCTCTTTCCTTGGGCGCCGAGGCGTTCTCGCAATGTGCGTGCTGGCTGGCACACTCACGCCGCCGCCGCGTGTCTCAGCGGCCGCAGCGCACGAGGTACCAGCGACCGTGGTCGTGCGGGTGTTTGTACGGCCCGAGGGCTCACGAGTTCGCCTGCTGGTTCGCGTTCCGCTCGATGCGATGCGCGACGTGGCGTTCCCGTTGCGAGACGGGACGTATCTTGATCTGGCGCGAGCGGATGCAACTCTTCGTGACGCCGCCAGACTCTGGGTTGCCGACGCCGTCTCGTTGTATGCCGACGAGGTGAAGCTGGCCGCGCCGGCGATCGTGGTGGCCCGTGCCGCGCTGCCGTCCAATCGTGCGTTTGGCGACTATGCGTCCGCGCTGGCTGCGCTGGCCGATCCGCCGTTGCCGGTGGGCACGGAGCTGCCGTGGAAGCAGGCGATGCTTGATGTCTGGCTGGAGTATGCAAGCCCGCGAGCCGACGCGCGATTCTCCATGGAACCGGCCCTCGCGCATTTGGGCGTTCGAACCACCACGGTGCTGCACTTTGTGCCCGCGGCCGGCGTGGAGCGCATTCTGACCTACGATGGTGATCCCGGCGTGGTGTACTTGGCGCCATCGTGGTGGCAGTCGGCGTGGCGTTTCGTGTCGCTGGGCTTCGCGCACATTTTGGATGGCATTGACCACCTGTTGTTTCTGCTGTGCCTGGTGATTCCTTTCCGGAAGGCGCGACCGGTCTTGGTGCTCGTCACCGCCTTCACTGTCGCGCACAGCATCACGCTGGTGGCGTCGGCGGCCGGCTATGCGCCAACGGCACTGTGGTTTCCGCCGTTGATTGAGGTGTTGATCGCGCTGTCGATCGTGTACATGGCGTGCGAGAACATCGTCGGGGCCAAGGTGGAGCGCCGATGGCCGGTGGCGTTCGGGTTCGGACTGGTGCACGGGTTCGGTTTTTCCTTTGCGCTCCGGGAGACCTTGCAGTTCGCGGGGTCGCATCTTGCGGTATCGTTGGCAGCATTCAATATCGGCGTGGAGTTGGGGCAGCTGGCCGTGCTGGCGTTGGCGATTCCAGCGCTGCATGTAGTGTTCACCAAAGTCGTGACCGAGCGCATGGGCATTCTCCTGCTCTCGGCGATCGTCGGACATGAGGCGTGGCATTGGATGACCGAGCGTCTGGCGTTGCTGCGGCAGTATCGGTTCACATGGCCAGCGCTCGATGCGCTGCTGCTGGCGGACGTCATGCGCGCCCTTGCCATTGCGCTGGTGCTGGGCGCGGCCGGATGGGCACTGTCCGGTCGGGTGTCCCGCTGGCTATCACCATCACGCGGTGGCGCGGCGCTGGGTGTTGCTCTGCTGCTTGGGTTCGGCGTGTTT
>JANNEV010000048.1:0-2779 GCA_031379145.1 Gemmatimonadaceae bacterium | reverse complement strand
TTGTTGCGGGCATCGCCGCTGGCACCGAAGAGATCTTCCCCGACCCGATGAGCATTGGCATGGGCGCCGCGTTTCTGGCGGACCCCAAAGGCCTGGAGCGACAGATCGCCAGCATGGCAGCGTAACTGGGGGAGGCCGGTAGACCGGCAGCGGGCACGGCACTCGTGCCCGTCTGCCTGCCGCCGCCGCGTCGTCACACGCGCTTTGATGTTCTTGTGGCGAGCAAACGCTTGGGCGCGACCAGCCAGAATCCATCCGTGACAATGTCGCGGAGTCCGCGCCAATCGGTGTCACGATCGAGGTACACGCCCACCCAGCCACTGGGCCCCACATACGGCGGAACGAAAAATTGTTCGGGGCGGTCGGAGACCATGAGCTGTTGCTGACCCGGCGCCGCCTTGACCCACAGTGCGTCGCGTCCACGGCTGTGCTGCGCAGTGGACGCAGCGTACATCGCGAACAGCTTGTTCTTGACCCGGAACGTGGGAGCGCCCCACGCCTCAACTTCGTGTGATTCCGGCAGGGACAGGCAGAGCGTCCGGACGCGGGAGAGGATCGACGGTGGCATCGGTGAGGTTGAGCAATCATCTGGAATGTCGCAGAATTATGCCATGGCTGAAGCGAAGACCAAACCCACCACCGAATCGCTCGCGTCCTACCTCGCGCGCGTTCCCGATCCGCAGCGTCGAGCGGACTGCGAGGCTGTTGCCGCACTCATGCAGCGCATCACCGGGCAACCCGCCGTGCTGTGGGGCACCGGAATAGTGGGTTTCGGACTGTATCGCTACACGTACGCCAGCGGCCACAGTGGCGATTGGCCGGTGACCGGGTTCGCCGCCCGAAAGAACGATCTGACGATTTACATCATGCCGGGCGTCGAAGCGTTTCCGGATCTGCTCCCCGCGTTGGGCAAGTTCAAGCATGGCAAGTCCTGCCTGTACCTGAAGAAACTCAGCGATGTAGACATGCCGACCCTCACCGAGCTTATCACGCGCGGCGTGCACGGTATGCAATCCCAGCGCGTCGACTAGCGTTCTCCATCGTCGCGCTCCTCCATCATTCGCCAGAACTCCAGCCCATGAAACAGCTCATGCAACATCGCTCGACCGCGCGATCCGCCTTCCTTGGTCGCGCACTCGCGCTGTCCATGAGGCTGACCGTCACGCGAACCGTCGCCCTAGCGCTGGCACTCTCCGCGACGTCTCGAGTGGCACACGCGCAGTTGGCGGATGCGAAGGCGCTCACGGCAGATGCCGTGAAGTCGATGCTGGCTGCGGCGGAAAGCAAGGCCAAGCAGAACAAGTGGACGGTGTCCATTGCCGTCACGGACGCGAACGGCGACCTGCTCGGCTTTCTCAAGCTCGATGGTGCCAGCGTCGGCACGGTTCAGATTTCGCAGGGCAAGGCGCGCACGGCCTCGCGATTTGGTCGCTCCACCAAGGTGTATGCCGATCGTATCGCCAATGATACGCTCAACTTCCTGTCGGTCGACGGGGCGTACGCGTTGCAGGGCGGTCTCCCGATCGTGGTGGGCGGTCGCGTGATCGGCGCGGTCGGGGTGAGCGGCGCAACCAGCGCGCAGGACGAAGAAGTTGCGGCGGCTGCTATTGCGGCAATGAAACCGTAGCGCGTGAGCGCGCTGTGGTGTGGGCCGCCTACGGTTCGGGCGGACGAGTGCAGTAGGCCGATCCACTGCACGCGCGCGGCGTGAAGATTTCTGCCTCGAGCAGCCACCGCCCATTCACTCGGCGCCACTTGGCGACGTAGGTGCCCCGAATCTCCACACGCCCATCGGACTCCGTCCAGCGTCCGACCCATCCACCGCGCTCTTCGGCCATCTGCCAGGGCGCGAACAGCTGAATCGTGAGCGGCGTTCGCGTAAATGCGACGTCCGGGTACGTCGTGAACTGGCGACGCCATTGGGTCAGCACGCCGTCCCGACCCGAGGTGTGCGCGTTGCGTGAACTCACGGAGTGGTATGATGGCGACACCATCTCCACGAGCGCAGCGGTATCGCGCTGCGCGATGGCGGTATTGGAGCGCGCGCGGGCATGACGAACCGCGCTGGCGGTGAAGGGAGCGTCGGATTGCTGCCGGTCGGGTCGCTGCGCGCTGGCGTGCACCGCACTGATGCACACCACCCCAAACCACGTGGCGAGCCGGTATCCGATATGGCGTGGTGGCGTTTGCACAGACCCATGATGATGCTCCGATCATGCTTCGGCAATCGACGGGCCCAGCAGGGACGCTATCTTATCTGCTCTCCGTAGCCCTCCCGATTCGCTTGCACCTTTTCGCCTGATCCTTGCCATGTCTGATACGTCCTCCCGAACCGTGATCGTGACCGGTGCCTCGTCGGGTGTGGGACTGTACGCCACCAAGTCTCTGGCGGCCCGAGGATGGCACGTGGTCATGGCCTGCCGTGATCTCGCCAAGGCGGAGCGCGAAGCCCAGCGCATCGGCATTCCGACGGCGCAGCGATCGCTGTTGCGCATCGACCTGGGATCGCTGGCCAGCGTGCGAGCGTTCGTGGCCGACTTTCGAGCGTCGGGCCGCACACTCGATGCGCTGGTCTGCAACGCGGCGGTGTACTTGCCACGACTGACGGAACCGATGCGAAGTCCGGAAGGCTACGAGATCAGTGTCGCCACCAATCATTTCGGGCACTTTCTGCTCAGCACAATGCTCTTGCCCGACCTGCAGCGTACTGCGGCGCCGCGGCTCATCACGTTGGGCGACGACGTCACGCTCGGCGGCAGCGTGCGCATCTTCGCGCACT